>JALZOI010000944.1 GCA_030857245.1 Myxococcota bacterium | reverse complement strand
ACAGCGGCTCCAGCTCGCGGCAGCGACCTGAAGCGGCAGCGACCTGAAGCGCCAGTCCCACGTGGGACTGCACGCGGGGAGGCCGCCGCACCTCAGCGACGGATCTAACGACCTACAGACTCCTAGACCGCGCCCGCCGCGATCACGCGCTCGCGCAGCCGCTGGGAGTCGGCGAGTGCCTGCGCCGTGCTCGGCCGCTTCGCGGGGTCCGGATCACCGATCCGCAGCAGGTGCTGCTGCACCTCGTCGGCGATCGTCGGAACCCCGGCCAGGACTTCGGGGGGCAGCAGGAAGTCGTCGGCGCGGCGGATGCCGGCCATCAGCCGCTCGCGCGACCACGGGGTGCGTGCGGTCAGGTTCTCGAACAGCACCACGGCACTCGCGTAGACATCGGACGCGGGCGACAGCTCCCCGCGCCGCTGCTCGGGCGCCATGTACGCGAGCGTGCCGATCGCCTCCTTGCTGGCGGCGGTGCCGGCGGCGGTGCCGACGAGGCCGGTCGCGTCCGGCAGGTGGGCGACCCCGAAGTCCCCGAGCATGACCTCGACGCCGGGGAGGTCGACGTCGCGGCGGAACATCAGGTTCGCGGGCTTGAGATCGCAGTGGACGATGCCGCGGCGATGCGCGGCCGCCAGGGCCGACAGCACCTGGCCGTGCCGCTCGATCGCGCGGCGGAGCGGGCGAGGGCCGCGCTCGCGGAGCACGTCCTTCAGCGTGCCCCCGGCGGCGAGCTCCATGACGATGCGACGCGACGCCTCGTCCATGTCGAGCACCGCGACGACGTTGGGGTGGCGCAGCGACGCCATGACGCGCGCTTCGTGGAAGAACCGCGCGAGCGCATCGGCGCGCTCCGTGCCGGCGAGGTGCGGGTGCAGCAGCTTGACCGCGACGTCACGATCGAGCTCGGCATCGCGCGCGAGGTAGACGACGCCGGTGGCGCCGCGCCCGAGCTCGCGGACGAGCCGGTAGCGCACGCCGGCCTGGATGCCGGCGACGTTGCCCGCCGCGATGGTCTCACCGGCGAGCGGAGCGGCGCGCCCGGCCTGCACGCGCAGCCGATCGACGCGGACTCGCACGTTCGGGTAGTCGACGTCGCGGCCGAGCACCGCCTCGTAGTGGCGGAGCGCGCGCTCGTGATCGCCGCGCTTGCGCGCGTGCTCGGCGAGCAGGTAGTGCGCCCGCAGCGAGTACGCGTCCTCGCTGGTGAGCTGCTCGAGGTGCACGAGCGCGCTGTCGAGCTCGCCGCGCTGCTCGTACCGCTCGACGAGGCTCGCGCGGAGGGGGGCGGTCGTCTCCGCCGGCACCTCGGGCACGCTCAGCAGCTTCTCCATCCATTCGATCGCGAGCCGCTCGTGACCCGATCCCCACACGCCGTCGACCCGCTTCAGCACGTCAGGACTGCCGACCTCGCCGCGGCGCTTGCCGTCGGCGAGATCGCTGACGAGCTGGGCGAGGAACGCCTCGTCCTCGCTGCCGAGGTGCTGCGGCTCGGGGGCCGCGCGACGCGGCAACGCCGGCGGCTCGACGGCGCCGCCGCGTCCGAACACGCGCTGCCACCAGGACGCCATCAGCCGATCTCGATCTCGTCACCGTCGGCGTCGACACGGTCGCCGCGGATCAGCTGCACGTGGACGTCGCCGAGTGGCTCGTCGTTGAAGCGGACCTCCTTGCACCGGCCGCGCGCGAGCAGCGGCCGGCCGCGCTGGAACACGATCTCGAGGCCGAGCCCGACCGCGGTCAGATCGAGCTTGACCCCCTCGCGCGCCGCGATCAGCGCGCTGCCGCGGTCGAGGCCGCCGATCGCACGCGCGATCAGCACGTGCTCGACGAGCTCGAAGTCGAACGAGCACTCGTCACCGAGGCCGAACCGGCCCTTGCCCGCGAGCGGGACGCGGCCGGCGAGCGGCATCCCGCTGACCGAGGTGCCGTTGCGCGAGTCCAGGTCGCGGAGCAGGAAGGCGTCGCCGGCCCACTCGATCTCGGCGTGCTGGCGCGACACGCCGCCGGCGCGCAGCGTGAGGTCGCAGAGCTGGTCGCGCCCGAGCACGAGCTTCGCCGCGCCACACGCGACGATCGGTGGCTTGTTGCGGCGGCGGAGCTCGACCTTGCCGGCGGTCAACATCGCGGTGTCGAGCTGGTCGAGGAGGCGGCGGTACTCGCCGGCGTGGCTCGCGGCGGCGACGGCGCGGACCAGCTCGGACCGCGCCTCGTCGCGGCGCCCGACGCGCATCGCGGTCTGGTACCCGGCGAACGCATCGGCCTCCTCGCGCGCCTTGCCGTGCGCATCGTCATCCTTCGCGAGCGCGACCTCCATGCGCTCGACGAGCCCGCCGCTCGAGTACGCATTCGCGGCGGCGATGTGATCGCCGATCGCCTCGAGCGCCTCGCCGGCGAGGGCGTGGTCGTCGCCTTCGACCAGCAGCTCCGCGGCCTCGCGGACGCGGGTGCGATCGCGCTCGGTCGCGATGCCCTCGGCCTTCGCGCCCTCCCAGAGGG
>JALZOI010000018.1 GCA_030857245.1 Myxococcota bacterium | reverse complement strand
GCGCTCGCTCGGCGTCCGAGGCACTCGCGGCGCGGAGCGCCCGCTCGCTCGCGAGATCGCGCTCGAGCTGCGTCCGCGCCGTCTCCGCCGACGCGAGACCCTCGGTCCGGTCCGCGAGCTCGCGCTCGAGCTGCGCGACCGTCGTCAGCAACGCCTGCTGCTGCTGCTCGAGCGAGCCCGCGCGCGCGCGGTCTGCGCTCAGCTGCTGGTCGAGCTCGCGGGTGCGGCTCTCGAGGGTCGTGCGCTGCTGCTCCGTGGTCTGCAGCCGCTGCTGGGCATCGCCGAGCTCGCGCTCGCGGTCGGCGAGGTTCGCACGCGTCTGCTTGAGATCGGTGTCGGTCGCGAGCATCCGTTCGCGGAGCCCCATGAATTCGCGCTCGCGACCGCCGCCCTTGGCGACAGCCTCGGCGGACGCGCGCGCGCGCTCGAGCTCGGTCTTGAGCTGCGCGATCTGGCGTTCGAGCTCGCCGATCTTGCGCAGCGCCCTGCGGTCGTAGACCCCGGACTGATCGCTCTGGGCGTCGCCCGCGATCACGTCGAGGCCGAAGTCGACGACGCCATGCACCGGCGGCTCGAGCGAGGTCTGCGTCGGGGTGTCGATGAACCTCGGCCGCTGATCCTCGAGCGCCGCCGCGGCGTCCGCGGCATCCTCGGCGCTCCGCGGGTGATGCACGGGCTCGGGCACACCACCCGAGTCGCCGGCGTCGCCGGGATCGCGCGGCTCGCCCGGCTCGCCCGGGCCGGGCGCCTCGGCCGTACGCGCGCTCGCGGCGACCGCGTCGGCATCCGCATCATCGCCATCGCCGCTGGCGTCCCCGTCGTCATCGATCAGGATGTCGTCGTCGATGAGGAGATCGTCATCGGCCAGGTCGATCGCCGGCGACGATTCGTACGCGGCCGGCGCCTCGGGCAGGCGCTCGTCGACCTGCGCCACCGCCTCGGGGATCGCGGCCGCTGCCTGTGCCGCGAGGTCCTCGATCGCGTTCCTGTCGTTGGACTCGGCGACGTCGTCCGGCTCGGACGGGCCGCGGAGCGGCGTGCCCTCGGGCTCGAGCTCGCGATCGCCCAGCCCGCCATCGTGGATCGTTCCAGGGACGGCCTCTTCGATGGTGGGCGAGGCGGCGCTCGGCGCGGCATCGCCGTCGTGGTCACGATCGCGAGCTGCGTCGGCGTCGGCGTCGGGCTCGGGCTCGGCGGGCTCGAGCTCGGCGGGCTCGGGCTCGCGTGGGATTGCCGGGGCAGGGAGCTGGCTACCCTGGAGCGCCCGCATCGTCGCCGCGAAGTCGGCGCGGGTGTGCGGCTCGTCCTCGAAGCTATCGAGGCCGCTGTCGTCGGCGTCGAGCGAGACCGGTGCGGCGGGTGCCGGTTGCATCGGCTCGAGCGCTGCGTCATCGACCGGCACGCTCGGCGCGGGCTCGGTCCCGAGCCCACCCTCGTCACCCATCATCCCCGCGAACGCGTCATCGACGTCGTCGGCGACGGACGCATCGATCCGCTCCTCGGGTGCGCGGCCGTCGTCGTCCATGACCTCGTCGACCACGTCGCCGTCCATCGGGATGTCGTCGACCTCGACGGGGATGTCCAGGTCATCCGCCTCGAGTGGATCACCGAGGGTGATCAGGTTATCGATCTTGGCGAGCAGTTCGCCATCGGCGGCGCTCCGCTTGTCGAGGTACTCGTTCGCCGGCACCTTGAGCCCGCGGTGCTTCGCGAAGCTCTCGGGCGCGACCGAGCTGGTGACCAGCAGGATCGGCACCTTGGCGAGCGGTCCTCGCTTGAGCCGCTGGAACACCTTGAAGCCGGTCTTGTCGGGCTCGTCGACCGCGACGACCACCAGCTCCGGGGTGTCGGTCGCGCCGTTCGCGATCGCTTCATCGGCATCGGGCTCCACGTGGAGCTCGATCGGATAGCGGGCGAGCGCCGCGGACAGGGTGGTCTGGAACGTGGAGTCGGCGTCGATCAGCAGGATGCGGCGGTTCATGCTCCCCGCCGCGATGATAGCCGGATTAGCGGCCTTGCTGGGCTCGGCCGATCAGATCCGACGACACCACCAGCTCCAGCAGCTCCTGAGGGCTCAGCCGCTCGGCGGCGAACGTGTAGCCCATGCCTTGCTCGTCGACGTAGGTCACCGCGGGCGTGCCGTTGGCGTCGTGGACGTGCAGCGTGCGATCGCCGATCTTGATCGGCTGGCCGCCTGACAGGCCGTCGCCGCGCATGTCGTCGATCAGCACCGCGGTCAGGTTGAACTGGTTGGAGCCGATCGAGACGACGTACTTGAGGAGCGCGGCCTCGTGACCGGCGACCGACGTCAACCGTGCACCCACGAGCTGGATGCCCGGCTCGGTGAAGTGCGGTGGCTCGACGGGCGCGAAGTGCTCGCGCAGCCACGGGCCGGTGCTCGCACCCTGCACCTCCAGCGGCATGCTGCGGGTCTGCTGGCGGACGGCTTCCTTGGTGACGCTCCCCGGCGCCGCCGGCGCGGGCGGGCGGACCAGCACGAACATCAGGATCGCGGCGGTGGCCGCGATGATGCCGGCCCCGGGGAGCAGCCACTGGCCGACGAACGACAGCGATCGCCGCCGACCCGCACGGATCTCCTCGCGATCGGCCTCGTCGAGCCCGCGCGTGATCCGCGCTTTGAGCAGATCCGGCGCGGGCGGCGCGACGAGCGCCTTGCGGACGAGGTGGAGCTCGGCGCGCTCGGCATCGACGTGGTGACGGCAGGTGGTGCAGTTGAGCAGGTGCAGCTCGAGCTCCCGGCGCTCCTCGGCGACGAGCTCGTCGTCGAGGAAGGCCATGGCGAGCGTGTCGATACTCAGACACAGACTCATCGCGAACCCTCTTTCGCCCTGGAGGCGCGGTACGTGTCGAGATCGATCGTCTTGTCCGCCGCGGGATCGCTCTCGACGGTCTTGGAGCTGGCAGCCTGCTGGCGTACGTACCCCTCGGCGAGTGCGAACTCGCGGAGTGAGGCGGCGAGCAGCTTGCGGCCCCGGAACAGGCGGCTCATCACGGTGCCGACGGGCGTCTGCATGATGTCGGCGATCTCCTTGTAGGAGAGCCCCTGGACGTCACACAGCACGACCGCCGTTCGGAAGTCATCGGGCAGGCCGTCGAGCGCGCGCTGGACGTCGTCCGAGACGCTGCGTTCGAGCAGCGCTCGCTCGGGAGTCTGGCGCTCGCTCGCGGCGGCATGGACCAGCACGCCATCCGTGGTGTCCTGCTCGGCCGTGGCCGCATCGAGCACCTCGCGGCTGCGCTTCTTGCGCTGGTACTCGTTGATGAACGTGTTGGTCACGATGCGGAGCAGCCACGCCTTGCAGTTCGAGTCCTGCTCGAAGGAGTCCCAGAACCGGTAGGCCCGGAGCAAGGCATCCTGAACGAGGTCCTCCGCATCGCGCGCGTTGCGGGTCAGCCGGTAGGCGGCTCCGTACAGCGCGTCGGTGTGGACGAGCGCCTGTCGGACGAACTCCGAGCGCTTCTCGCGGGCTACGACCATGCAGGTTGTCTACCTGACCGCACCGGGTGAATGTTCCCGAAAAAATCGGGAAGGTTGCACACGCAAGTTGTTGAATCTACGACCTGAACGCGGCGTAGGGCACGCCGAGGGCCTCGGCGACCGCGACGTGCGGGACGCTGCCTTTGTACGTGTTGATGCCCGACACGATGTGGGGCACCACCGAGACGGCCTTCTCGAGGCCGTGGTCGGCGAGGGTGAGCACGTACTTGATGGTCGCGTTGGTGAGCGCGTACGTCGACGTCCGCGGCACGGCGCCCGGCATGTTGGCGACCATGTAGTGGATCACGTCGTGGACGACGTAGGTCGGGTTGTCGTGGTAGGTCGGGCGCGCGGTCGCGACGCAGCCGCCCTGGTCGATCGACACATCGACGATCACCGAGCCGGGCTCCATCTGCTTCAGCATCGTCTCGGTGACGAGGCGCGGTGCGCGGGCACCCGGCAGCAGCACGGCGCCGATCACGAGATCGCTCTCGAGCACGGCGCGCTCGATGCTGAGCGGATCCGAGTACTGGGTCGACACGCGGCCCGCGTAGATGTCATCGAGGTACGCGAGCGTCTTGAGGTTGACGTCGAGGACCGTGACGTTCGCGCCGAGGCCGACCGCCATCTTGACGGCGTTCGCGCCGACGACGCCGCCGCCGATCACGGTGACGCGGCCGCGCTTGACGCCCGGCACGCCGCCGAGCAGCACGCCCTTGCCACCGCGCTCGCGCTCGAGGTAGGTCGCGCCCGCCTGCACCGACATCCGGCCGGCGACCGCACTCATCGGCGTCAGCAGCGGCAGATCGCCCGGCGTCGGCTCGATGGTCTCGTACGCGACGCCGTTGACGCCACGGTTGAGGAGCTCCTTGCCGAGCTCCTGCGCCGCCGCGAGGTGGAGGTACGTGAAGAGCAGCAGGTCCTTCCGCATGCGCGCGAACTCGGGCGCGATCGGCTCCTTGACCTTCACCACCATGTCGGCCGCCCAGACCTCGTCGGGCGTCGTCACGATCGTCGCACCCGCCTTGACGTAGGCCTCGTCGGGGATCGACGAGCCCACGCCGGCGTTCTGCTCGACGAGGACGGTGTGGCCCCGGGCCGTGAGGATCGCGACGCCAGCAGGGGTCATGCCGACGCGAAATTCTTGAGTCTTGATCTCTTTGGGGACGCCGATGCGCATATGCCGCCGCAGTATCTGCCGGCGCTCTACCAAATTCCATCACGCGCGGTGCTCACTTCTCCTGACGCGCCGCGCCGGAGCAGAGCGGAGATGGGCCGCCAAAGGCGCCAAGGCCGCCAAGGATCAAGATCGAGGAGCTAGTTGCACACCCACCCGCAGTAGCCCTCTCCCTTTGAAAACCTCCTTGGCGCGCCTGGCGGCCTTGGCGGCCAATCTCCGGCTCTTTGGCGCCGGCGCTACTCGGTCGCCGCGGCCTCTTCGTCCTTGCCGTGACACTTCTTGTACTTCTTGCCCGAGCCGCACGGACACGGATCGTTGCGACCGACCTTGGGGCGATCGCGACGGATGGGCTCGGCCTTGGCGGCGTCGCCATCGCTGCTGCGCTGGGCGGCGCGGCCGCGGGCCGGCGCCTGGGCTCCGGTCTCGGCGCCCTCCTCGTCGAGGTTCTCCTCCTCGGACTTGTTGGCCGCGCCGCGCTCGGCGAGCTGGCGCTCCTTCTGCTGGAGCTGCGGGACCTGCTCCTCCTCGCGCTGGATCTGCACGCGGAACAGCTTGTTGACCGTGTTCTCCTGGATCCGGGACATCATCTCGGTGAACAGGCTGAAGCCGGCCTTCTTGTATTCCTTCTTCGGGTCCTTCTGGCCGTAGCCCTGGAGCCCGATGCCCTCGCGGAGGGCATCCATCGTCTTCAGGTGCTCGATCCACTGCTCGTCGATCTCGCGCAGCGAGAAGTCGCGCAGGAAGTACATCAGCCACGGGCGTGACAGCTCCTTCTCGCGCTCGGTGAGCCGCTGCTCGACGACCGGCCACGCCTGGGCGGCGACCTCGTCGAGGGTGCCGGGCTTGATCTCGAAGTCGGTGTTGAACTGCTCCTTGAGCGCGTCCTCGAGCTCGTCCCAGTCCCAGTTATCCTCGTTCATGTCGCTCGAGAGGACCTGCTCGATCACCGCGCCCATCCGGGCGTCGGCGAGGTCGTACATGCGCTCGCGCTGCTGGACGAGCGACGCGGTGACCTGCTTGACCGCGTAGTCGAGCAGCTCGCGCTTGTCCTGGTCGAAGCGCTTCTCGAGATCGAGCAGCGTGCCGAACTGGCGCCAGATCTCGGCGCGCAGCACGCGCCAGCCGGGGCGGGTGTCGCCGGAGCTCGCGTCGAGCGTGCCCTTGGCGATCGCCTCGTCACGCTCCTTCAGCTTCTCCTTGATGACATCGATCATCTCGGAGAGCTTCGGCTCGATCTCGGGCGTCAGCGACTCGACGCTCCAGTCACCACTCGTGGTCACCGGGTCGGGCTCGATGCCCTGCTTCTTCTCTTCCTCGGTCGGCTCGCGATGGTAGCGCCCCTCGAGGATCTGACGACGCAGCGCGTAGATCGTCTTGCGCTGCTGGTTCATCACGTCGTCGTACTCGAGGACGTTCTTGCGCTGATCGAAGTTGCGACCCTCGACCTTCTTCTGGGCACCCTCGATGGACCGGGTCACCATCGGCGACTCGATCGGCACGTCCTCCTCGAGGCCGAGCCGCTCCATGAGGCCGGTCATCTTGTCGAGGCCGAAGATGCGGAGCAGATCGTCCTGCAGCGACAGGTAGAACCGCGACGTGCCGGGATCGCCCTGGCGACCCGCGCGACCACGCAGCTGGTTGTCGATGCGGCGCGACTCGTGGCGCTCGGTGCCGATGATCTTGAGCCCACCCGCCTTGAGCACCTCCTGCTTCTCGCTCTCGCAGTGCACCTTGAACTCGGCGAGCAGCTCCTCGTAGCGCTTGTCCTCGTCGAAGCCGAGGCCCTGGCCGTCGGGGCCGGTGCCATCGGTGAGCTCGGCGGCCCGCTCCTTCTCGGAGGCGAGCGCGTCCTTCGCCATCGCCTCGGGGTTGCCACCGAGCAAGATGTCGGTGCCGCGGCCGGCCATGTTCGTCGAGATCGTGACCGCGCCCTTGCGACCGGCCTGGGCCACGATGATCGCCTCACGCTGGTGCTGCTTCGCGTTCAGGACGTTGAACGGGATGCCCTTCTCCTTGAGGAGGTGGGCGACGACCTCGGACTTCTCGACGGAGACGGTACCGACGAGCACGGGCTGGCCACGCTTCTGGCAATCCTCGATGTCGGAGACGACCGCGCGGAACTTGCCGGCTTCGTTCTTGTAGACGAGGTCGGGCTGATCGTCGCGGATCAGCGGCTTGTTCGTCGGGATCGACGAGACCTCGAGCTTGTAGATCTGGTGGAACTCCGCCGCCTCGGTGTCGGCGGTGCCGGTCATCCCCGACAGCTTGCCGTACATGCGGAAGTAGTTCTGGAACGTCACGGTCGCGAGGGTCTGGTTCTCCTCCTCGACGGTGACGCCTTCCTTCGCCTCGATCGCCTGGTGGAGGCCATCGGACCACCGGCGACCCGGCATCTTGCGGCCGGTGTGCTCGTCGACGATGACGACCTTCTGGTCCTCGACGAGGTAGTTCACGTTGCGCTTGTAGAGCGTGTGCGCGCGCAGCGCCTGGTTGACGTGGTGGACGAGCGCGATGTTCGTCGCCTCGTACAGGTTGTCGACCCCGAGCAGCTTCTCCATGGTCTCGACGCCATCGTCGGTGAGCATGGCGGAGTGCGCCTTCTCGTCGACGGTGTAGTCGACCTCGCGCTTGAGGCGGGGGATCATGCGGTCGATCTTGACGTAGAGCTCGCCGGACTCCTCGGCGGAGCCCGAGATGATGAGCGGCGTGCGCGCCTCGTCGATGAGGATCGAGTCGACCTCGTCGACGACGGCGTAGTTGAGGCCGCGCTGGACCATGCGGTCGGGCGACGTCTTCATGTTGTCGCGGAGGTAGTCGAAGCCGAACTCGTTGTTCTGGCCGTACGTGATGTCGCAGTTGTAGTTGTGCTGGCGCTCGAAGTCGTCGAGGCCGTGGACGATCACGCCGGTCGTGAGCCCGAGGAAGCCGTGCAGCCGGCCCATCCACTCGGAGTCGCGGCGGGCGAGGTAATCGTTGACGGTGACGACGTGGACGCCCTTGCCCGACAGCGCGTTGAGGTACGTCGGCAGCGTCGCGACGAGGGTCTTGCCCTCGCCGGTCTTCATCTCGGCGATCTTGCCCTGGTGCAGGATGATCCCGCCGATCATCTGGACGTCGTAGTGGCGCATGCCGAGGCGGCGCATACCGGCCTCGCGCACGACCGCGTACGCCTCGGGGAGCAACTCGTCGAGGGTCGCGCCCTTGTCGATGCGCCGCTTGAACTCCGCGGTCATCGCCTTGAGCTCCTCATCGCTCTTCGGCTTCATCGTCGGCTCCAGATCGGAGATCCGGGCGACGAGCGGCTGGAGCTTCTTGAGCTCGCGTTGATTCTTGCTGCCGAAGATCTTCTGTAGGAATGCCATGATGTTCCGGGCGTGGCGCGAGGGCCAAGACCTCGGCACTCTTACCACGAACCGGGCAGGGGACTACCTCCCTGAAGGGGCTAGCGTGCTCGGAAGCTCCGCAGGAAGCTCCAGAGGTCGTTCCGGGCGTCGAACGCCGTCTGGCAGGTCGCCACCCGGCGGTGTTCCTCGTCGAGGATCTCGGCCGGCAGCTCGGTGAACGTGCGGAGCGGCGACCGCCAGCGGATGTCCTTCTGGCCGACCAGCTCGTACTGCTTGCCGTCGTCGCCGAGGAACGTCAGCTCGTAGCGAATCACGCGCTGGCCGAGTGGGCGGATCGTGATCGTGCCCTCGGCATCGGCGCCATCGGCCACCGGCGGGGCGTGGACGACGCCGCGCAGGGCCGCCTTGCCGTCGCCGAGATGCTTGCGGGTCGACTCGGCGTGCGCGGTGACCTCGAAGCGGAAGGGATGGCGCACCCCGGGGACCGCATCCCACTCGATCGTGCCGGCCATGGTCTCGGAGAACTCGAACCCCATGGGCGCGAGCGTAGCCGAAACCCGGGCCGAAACGACCGACGGCCGCCATCCGCGAGGATGACGACCATCGAACCGTTTGCTCGAGAAGTTGGTGACCGATATCAGTTGCAGGTCGCGAAGACGAACGACTCGCAGGTGCACCCGGTGTCGCCGGCCTGGCAGGCCGAGCCGTCCGGCTTGCGGCAGTTGATGCCGGTGTAGCTTGCGCTGCAGCCGCCGGCGCCGAAGCAGTCCGCCTCGTGCTGGTAGGCCGCGCAGGTCGGCGTCACGTCACACGTGGTGACCGCCGAGCAGGTCCCGAGGTAGCAGCCGTCCGCGCCGGTCAGCGCGACCGAGCCCACCGGGCAGGCCGGCTGCGTGCCGCACGTCGGCGTGCCGCCGCAGGTTCCACCGTCGTTCTGCGGCTTGCAGGTGTTGCGGGTCTCGTCGCAGTGCTGCCAGCCCTGCTCCTGGGCCTCGGCGTCGTTCGAGCAGATACAGCTGGTCTCGCAAACACCACCGGTGCAGAACGAGCCGGCGGCGCAGTCGACGTCCTGCTCGCAGGTCGGGGTCTGATCGGGGACGCACGACGAGCGATCGTCACACGTGTAGCCGGTGGGGCAGTCCGAGTCCTGGCTGCAGAAGCCGGCCTCTTCACAGATGCCGCTCTTCGACGGCGTCGCGCCCTCGCAGTAGCAGCCGGCGGCGCAGTCGAGATTGCTCTCGCAGCTCCAGCCACCGCCGCCACCGGGGCGGTCACCGATGTCCGAGTCGCCACCGAAGTAGAGCTGACAGCCGGTCAGCCCCATGGTGAAGAATGCCAACGTGAGGGCGAGGCCGAGGGAGTGAAGCGACTTGGTCATGGGTGCGTCTGTCCTTTGAGCGTGCGGTGATCGCGACTCGAAGCATTGGTCGTGCCATTGCGGCAACGGGATCGAACTAGCGAAGAATCCATCAACGTTTGAACACCCGAGCCGGATCTGCTGGGAGCGGGCGACGGATCCCTGACAAAAATGCCCGAAATATCGCCACTCGCGCCGACTCGACCCTGACACCTGACGATCGGTTGCCACCGCGACATCGCAGGCGGGATGTAGGACATGTGTGGTCCGCTCCCGGGAGGTGTGGCTGGTCGTTCACAGCGACTGTATCGGGACGCCACGGCAGGAGTCGGCAGCGGCGTGGGCTCCGTCGTCAAGTAGCGCGAGGGCGCGCACCGTTTTCGAGCGGACAGACGCTGCCAGTCAGCTCGGCCGCTCACGCGAGCTCGTCGACCGCGCGGATCGTCTCGCGCAGGCCGTGCTGCGGCCGGAAGCCGAGCTCGGCACTCGCGCGCCGGCCATCGACCATGCAGACGTAGCGGATGAAATCGAGCTCGGCGACCGGGAAGCTCGAGATGCCGAGCCGGAACGCGAGCGACAGGATGGGCTTTGCCACCGGGTGTGGGATCGCCACGGGATCGCGCCCGAGCTCGGCGAGCACGGTCGACAGCGGGACCTCGCCGGGGCCGACGATGTTGTAGATGCCCCGGCGCGCCGGGGCGAGCGCACTCACGATGGCCTCGGCGACGTCCTGGACGTGGATCAGCTGCACCATCGGATCGAAGCCGAGCAGGACCGGGGGCCGCGCGATCCGGAGATAGTTCGACGGCGCGTTGTGGACCGGGCCGACGATGTGGACCGGCCGCAGGATCACGGTCTCGATCTGCTGGGCGCGCCACAGGAAGGTCGAGACCAGGTGATCGATCTCGACGAGATCGCGCATCTGCGGGAACCGCTGGGCCGCGAGCAGCGGCGCCTCCTCGGTGAGGAACTGGGGGTTGTCGGGGCGCGGACCGTAGACGTTGGCACTCGACAGCAGCACCACCTTGGGCACGCGATAGGCCTGGCAATACTCGAGCAGCTTCGTCGTGCCGGCGATGTTCCACGAGTAGAGCTCGGCCGGTCGCGCCCGCGGGTCGTGCATCACGCCGAGGTGGACGAGGGCGTCGACGTCGCCGACCCGGAACACGTCGCGCGCCTTCTTGCTGCGCAGATCGACCTGATGGAGCTCGATGTCCTTGGGGCGTCCCGCCATCGGCCGGCGATCGAGCCCGACGATCTGGTACTGCAGATCGTGATGGAGGCGGCGCGCGACGATGCGGCCGAGCCGCCCGGAGATGCCGGTGACCACCACCTTGCGAAGGCGCGGGATGGAGCGCTCGGTGACATCGATCACGAGCGGCTCACCAGAACACGTGCTCACGCTCGCGGAGCCCGACCTGGATCATCGACTGGATCCGGTGCTTGACGAGCTTGACCTGATCCTCGAGGACGTCGTCGTCATCATCCGGATCGCCGTGGAACGTCATCGGCTCACCGAAGTAGAGCCGGTACTTCACCGGCAGCGGCACGATGGGGATGAACGGGGGATACGGCACGATGGGGAAGGACGGCGTGCGCAGCAGGCGCGCGAGCGGCCGCACGTTGATCGCTGGCGCCTGCTCCTCGGCTCCGATCACCGCGACCGGCACGATCGGTGCCTGCATCTCGAGCGCGAGCCGCATGAAGCCCGTGCCGAACTCGGCGAGCTGGTAGCGCTTCGAGAACGGCTTCGAGATCCCGCGCGCACCCTCGGGGAACACCAGGACGGCCTCCTCGGCCTGCAGCAGCCGGCGGCAGTTCTCCGGCGTGCCCGTGATCTGGCCCCACCGCGACAGCAGGTAGGACGCGAACGGCACGCTCGGCACGAAGTACTCGACCATCGAGCGCACGAGCCGGGGCTGCGGGGGCTCGAGGAACGTCGCCGCGCCGATCACCAGGCCATCGAACGGGAGCTGGCCGGAGTGGTTCGAGACGAACAGCACGCGGCCGCTCGCCGGGATGTGCTCGACGCCATACGCCGTCGCC
The DNA here is from genome assembly GCA_030857245.1 of Myxococcota bacterium. GTDB lineage: Bacteria > Myxococcota_A > Polyangia > Haliangiales > Haliangiaceae > JABFXX01. Next base: position 14,102 of record JALZOI010000018.1, on the reverse strand, counting down.
CGGAAGTAATGACGGTAGAGCCAGCGCGCGAGCGTCGCGGCGGTGCGCAGCGACTCCTTGGACAGGCCGAACTCGTCGAACCCGAACTCGTTGCCGCGGACGACGAGCGCCTGCGTGCGACCGGCGATGTCGTCGTCCGGCGGGTTGCCCCGGAGCTGCCGCAAGCGGTCGAGCAGGCCCACGCGCGGCAGTATGCCTACCCGGCCTGCGTTATGCTCGCACCGTGATCGAAAGCTTCGTCGACCTCACCTACCGCGGCCTCGCGCTCGGCCGGCGGGTCAAGCTGACCCAGGTTCGCCCGAGCACCGGCTACCTCGAGATGCCGACGCCGATGCCCGTCGGCACGCAGCTCGTGATCACGACCGACGAAGGCGTCGCGCTCGAGGCCGTCGTCACGCACATCCACGAGCAGGTCGGCGGCTCCGAGCGCGTGCCCGGCATGATCGTGCGGCCCGCGCTGCCCGACGCCACGGCGAGTGCGTGGTGGCAGGCGCGCGTCGCGCTGCCGGAGGCGCCGGTCGCGCACCAGCTCGAGCGCGGCAGTCGCGTCACCGTGCGGCCCCGCAGTCAGACGGTGCAGGCGCCGCCGAGCGCCCCCGACGGGCACGTCGCGCTGTCCACCGAGGTCACCGCGACGAAGGAGCTCTCGGTCTACGTCGCGGAGCAGGCGCCGGCGGCCGAGCCGCGGCCCGCGAGCGACGCGGGCCGCACGACGGTGATGCCCGCGGTCGATCAGGAGCTGCTCGCGGAGCTGATGAAGCACGAGGGCGGCGGCGAGCACCTGGTGCGGCGCACCGGCGAGCACGCCGTCGTCGACGATGGCCTGCGCACGATGGTGATGGACGCGATCGATCCCGCGGCGCTCGGCCTCGACACCTCGGCGAGCGGGCCGCTGCCGGCCGCGAGCTCGAGCGGCGGGATCGTCGCGGCGAGCGACGACGAGAGCGGCGAGGCCGACAAGTCGAAGGACACGCCCGGCGTCAAGAAGCGGAAGAAGCGCCGGTGACGGCGAGCGCCCCCCCGCGGATCGCGCGCGGCCAGACGATCGGCATCGTCGCGCCAGCGGGGCCGGTCAACGTGGAGCGGCTGCACCGCGGGCTCGCGCGGCTCGGCGACACGTTCGTCGTCCGGATCGCGGACAATATCCTCGCGGAGCGCTCGCGCGAGACGCCGAGCTACCTCGCGGCCTCGGATGCGGCGCGCGCGGCGGAGCTCAATGCGATGCTCGCCGATCCTGACGTCCGCGCGATCATCCTCGCGCGCGGCGGCTACGGGATCATGCGGATCCTGCGCGAGCTCGACGCCAGCTTGCTCGCGCGCGATCCCAAGCCGATCGTCGGCTTCTCCGATGCGACGGCGCTGCTCGCGTGGGCGCACCGGGCCGGCGTGCGCGGCATCCACGGCCCCGTCGCGGTGCAGCTCGGGGACCTGCCTGATGGCGACCTCGCGCAGCTCGTCACGCTGCTCACCGATCCGCACCCCCCGGGACCGCGCCCGTGGTCGCTGACCTCCCACGGCACCGGCGTGCACACCGGCGCGCTGATCCCCGCGAACCTGACGCTCGCGTCGATGCTGGTCGGCACACCGTGGGCGCTGCCCCTCGAGGGCGCGATCGCCCTGTTCGAGGAGGTCGGCGAGAAGCCGTACGAGCTCGATCGGTACCTCACGCAGCTCGGGCTCACGAATGCGCTGCTCGAGACCCGCGCGGTGATCCTCGGCGAGCTGCTGCGCTGTACCGATCCGCAACCGCCGGCCGGCGGCGCGGATGCCGATGACGCCGCGCTGCGCACGATCCTCGAGCGGCTGCACGCCGCCGGCTTGCCGGTGGCGAGTGGCGCGCCAATCGGTCACGGGACGCGCAACGAGGCCGTCCCGTTCGGCGCACGCTGCGAGCTCGATCTCGACCGCAACACGTTCGCGATCCTCGAAGCCGCCGTCGCGTGACCGTGGCGACGATCGGACTGGAGCGGTCGGTGACGATCAGTGCAAGACCGGGTCGTCGTCCGTGCTGATGTCGATCGTGCCGAACCGCTCCTCGTAGCGCTCCAGATTCTTCTGAAGTGCAGCGAGCAGCCGCTTGGTGTGGCGCGGAGACGAGATCACGCGGGTCCGGACCTTCGCGCGGCCATTGCTCGGCTGGATGAAGGCGAAGTCCATGACAAACTCGTTCTCGGTGTGGTTGAGGAGCACGAGGTTCGAGTAGACGCCCTGCGCGATGTCGTCATCGAGCTGAACCTGGAGCTTGGGCGAGGGACCAGGGTCGTCGGACATGCCGGCACGGTACTCGACGTCGGGGTGCAGCCGGTGGCCCCAGGCTGCTCCAAAGCCGGGCCGCCGCTGACCGCGCTTCGGTCACTGGCCAGTCCAGTGGCCGGGTTGAGACCTGGAGGTGACAGGACCAGTCGCCACATCCGGCGCCGATCCGACACAGGTTCGGGAGTTCGGGTCCCTAAGGTCGCGTTTCCTCGTCGGGAAGATCCCGCCTGTCGGGGCAGTTGTGATGGCACCGAACATGCTCATGGTTAGGAGCAACCAAACGACAGCTTCCGGGTTCCTAGCGATAGGCACCACGAGGCCCGTGTCGGAGTGGCTGACAACTGAACGATTCACACGCGCGACGTAGCTGTCCAACGTTTCGACTCGGTAGATGACTTGCGGTCCCTCCCCCTCATCCCGCGGGTCTCCCCCACTACCTGAGGCAACAAGTAGGCACTACGATCTGCGCCCAGGCCCCGCACGGCCCCCCCTTGCGGGGCCTTTATTTTTTCGGCGCGTCGGTTGCCCGGCGCGGGTTTTCTCAGGAACTCCGCTTTCACATCGCGCACGAAGGCCCAAGACTCCGCTTCAGCTCATGCGCGCGCTCGGACTCGATGTTGGTAGCAAGACGATCGGTCTCGCCTTGATGGACGAAGCCGGCATCGCGGCACACCCGCTCACCGTGCTCGCGCGGGTCGGCAACTCTGGTGACGCCGCTGCGATCGTCGCGAAGGTCGCCGAGCACGGTGTGACCGACGTGGTGATCGGCATGCCGTACGATCTGTCTGGCAGGGTCGGGCATCGTGCGCGCCAGGTCCAGACGTTCATGAAGGTGCTCGCGGCGGCCCTCGGGAGCATCCCCGTCCACGAGCAGGACGAACGGTTCACGACGGCCGAGGCACAGCGCCTGATGATCAGTGCGGATGTCTCGCGGGCGCGCCGGAAAGCGGTGATCGACCAGCAGGCCGCCGCGTTGATCCTGCAGACCTGGCTCGACGCTCGGCGCAACGCGAAGTAACGTCGCGGCGATGTCGAAGCGATCGTTCCGGACCGCTCTGGTCGTCGTGATCGGCTCGCTGGCGATCGTGGCCGGCCTGATCGGCTACTCGGTGCACCGCGCTCTGGCGTACGCCGACGAGCCTCACGCCGGAACCGGCCGCGACGTCGAGGTCGAGATCGTGTCGGGCATGAGCTTCCCCGCGGTCGCGTCGCTGCTCGCCGCGAAGGACGTCGTCGAGAAGCCGACGTGGTTCCGGCTGTTCGCCATGTGGCACGGCAAGACGACCGAGGTGAAGACGGGCAAGTATCTGATGAAGGATAACCTGACGCCGCGCGCCGTGCTCGACGTGCTCGTCGCCGGCGTGAAGGAGATCACCGTCAAGGTCACGCTGCCCGAGGGCAAGCACATGCTCGAGTACTTCGAGCTGCTGCACGAGGCGAAGGTCGCCGACCAGAAGGCGCTCGAGACGCTCGCGCGCGACAAGGCGTTCCTCGGCAAGTACGCGATCGCTGGCGACTCGATCGACGGCCACCTGTTCCCCGACACCTACCAGTTCCGCGTCAACGAGAAGCCGGCGGTCGTGCTCGAGCGCCTGCTCAACCGCCACCGCGAGGTCTGGAGCGAGCTCGTCAGCAAGCACCCGAAGGACTACGCGAAGCTCAAGGAGAAGCTGGGCTGGACGGATCGCGACATCTTGACGATGGCGTCGATCGTCGAGAAGGAGGCCATCGCCGCGAAGGAGCGGCCGCGGATCGCGCAGGTCTTCATCAACCGCCTGACCTCGCCGTCGTTCAAGCCGAAGAAGCTCGAGACCGATCCGACGATCCGCTACGGCTGCCTGGTGCCGGAGAAAAAGTCGCAGCCGTGCGTGGACTGGATCGAGATGTGTACGAAGGTCGGCAAGCCGGCGGGCTGCGAGCGGCTCCGCACCGCGCAGCTCCGCGATCAAGACAACATCTACAACACGTACGCGCACGAGGGCCTGCCGCCCGGACCGATCTCGAACCCCGGCAAGGCCTCGATCGAGGCGACGCTGTCGCCGGACGGCAGCGACTACTTCTTCTTCGTCGCCACGTCGAAGGGCTCCACCGAGCACGCCTTCGCGAAGACGATGGCCGAGCACCAGAAGAACGTCGCGAAGTACGTCTCGAGCGATCCGTAGGGCGCCATCACCCGCGGCTCCGGGCGGGGCCGGCGTCGATGCCCCGTCACCGCGGCGGAAGCCTGCCGGACCAGGCCGACCCATCTCCAGACCTCCACCGGGGTGCATCGTGCGGCAGTCCGGCGCAGGAGGCGAGGTGCTCGCGCCTCGAGCATGGGCGTCACGAACCTACCTGGGGCGCGCGCACAACGTGGATAGATCACCCGCGCCTCCAGCGCGGGCTTTCGGGGAGATTCACTCTCCGGCGGCGACCGGAGGCGCGTCGTACGCGGCCGGACGATCGAAACTTCGTGTGGTACCGTCGATCGCATGAACCTCGTGGGACAGATCGCCGAGCTTCAGAACTACGCGACGTACAAGGAGCTGTCGTGGGAGGGCAGCTTCGAGGACTACCTCGCTCTCGTCCGCAAGAACCCGACCGTCACGCGCAACGCGTACCAGCGGCTGTACGACATGGTGCTCTCGCACGGCGTCGAGGAGTACATCGACAACAAGAAGAAGCTCGTCCGGTACAAGTTCTTCCGCGACGACGCCCACGGCGGTCGTGATGCCGTGTTCGGCCTCGACGTCCCGCTGATGCGCCTGATGAACGTGCTGAAGAGCGCGGCGCAGGGCTACGGCACCGAGCGGCGCATCATCCTGTTGCACGGTCCGGTCGGCTCCGCGAAGTCGACGATCGCGCGCCAGCTCAAGAAGGGGCTCGAGGAGTACTCGCGGACCACCGAGGGCGCGCTCTACACGTACTACTGGACGCTGCCGGGTCCGCTCAGCGAGCTCGCGGGCGGCGCCGAGGTGTTCCACTCGCCGATGCATGACGAGCCGCTGCGGCTGATCCCGCGCGAGTGGCGCGCCGATGCGCTGACGAAGCTCAAGCTGTCGAACGACGACTTCAAGGTCAAGGCCGACGGCGACGTCAACCCGGCGTGCCGGCTCATCTTCAAGGAGCTGATGCGCCACTATGGCGGCAACTTCGAGAAGGTGATGTCGCACGTCATGGTGCGCCGCCTCGTGCTCAGCGAGCAGGATCGCGTCGGCATCGGCACGTTCCAGCCGAAGGACGAGAAGAACCAGGACTCGACCGAGCTCACCGGCGACATCAACTACCGGAAGATCGCGACGTTCGGATCGGACTCGGACCCGCGCGCGTTCAACTTCGACGGCGAGTTCAACATCGCCAACCGCGGCATCCTCGAGTTCGTCGAGATCCTGAAGCTCGACGTCGCGTTCCTCTACGACCTGCTCGGCGCCACCCAGGAGCGCAAGATCAAGCCGAAGAAGTTCGCGCAGACGGACATCGACGAGGTCATCCTCGGCCACACCAACGAGGCCGAGTACAAGAAGCTCCTGAACAACGAGTTCATGGAGGCCCTCCGCGATCGCACGATCAAGGTCGACATCCCGTACATCACGAAGGTGAGCGAGGAGGTGAAGATCTACGCGAAGGACTTCACCCACGATCGCGTCGGCAAGCACATCGCGCCGCACACGCTCTACGTCGCCGCGCTGTGGGCCGTGCTGACGCGCCTCGAGGATCCGAAGAAGCACTCGCTGTCGCTGATGCAGAAGGCGAAGCTGTACGACGGCAAGACGCTGCCGGGCTTCACCCAGGACAACATCAAGGAGCTCCGCAAGGAGTCGCAGCGCGAGGGCCTCGACGGCATCTCGCCGCGCTACATCCAGGACAAGATCGCGAACGCGCTCGTCAGCGACAAGGCCGATGGTGCGATCAACCCGTTCATGGTGCTCAACGAGCTCGAGAGCGGCCTGCGCTCGCACTCGCTGATCAGCTCCGAGGATCAGCGCAAGCGGTTCGGCGAGATGCTCTCGGTCGTCAAGCAGGAGTACGAGGACATCGTCAAGAACGAGGTCCAGCGTGCGATCAGCGCCGACGAGGACATGATCGGGAAGCTGTGCGCCAACTACATCGACAACATCAAGGCGTACACGCAGAAGGAGAAGGTCAAGAACCCGTACACGGGTCAGGACGAGGAGCCGGACGAGCGGCTGATGCGATCGATCGAGGAGAAGATCGATATCCCCGATAGCCGCAAGGACGACTTCCGCCGCGAGATCATGAACTACATCGGTGCGCTCGCGATCGAGGGCCGGCAGTTCGACTACAAGACCAACGAGCGGCTCCACAAGGCGCTCGAGAGCAAGCTGTTCGAGGACCAGAAGGACTCGATCAAGCTGACGAGCCTCGTCTCGAGCGTCGTCGATCGCGACACCCAGGCGAAGATCGACGTGGTCAAGCAGCGCCTCATCAAGAACTTCGGCTACGACGAGGTGTCAGCGACCGACGTCCTCAACTTCGTGGCGTCGATCTTCGCCCGTGGGGACGTGAAGTCGTAATGGACCCGAAGGGCGTCGGAACGGTCAGCGTCGAGCTCAACAACACGCTCGCCGAGCTGCTCGCTCGGTTGTGCGTGGAGCTCGAGGACGAGCCCACCGGCGTCCTGTCCCGCTCCCTCGGCCTGCTCGAGATGGTCCAGCGCACGAAGCGGCACGGTGGCCGCCTGTGCTTCATCAACGAACGCGGCGAGATCGCCGACGTGGTGTTCTAAGGGGGCCCTGGACGATGTCCCAGAAGATCGATCTCGACCACGGCCGGTTCCGCCAGATCATCCGCGGGAAGATCAAACAGAACCTCCGCAAGTACATCTCGCAAGGCGAGATGATCGCGCGCAAGGGCAAGGACACGGTGGCGATCCCGCTGCCGCAGGTCGACATCCCGCACTTCAAGCACGGCGACAAGCAGCAGGGTGGCGTGGGGCAGGGCGCGGGCGACGTCGGCGACTCGCTCGGCGGTGACGGTGAGGAGCAGCCGGGCGCCGGCGAGGCAGGTGATCGCCCCGGTGATCACCTGATGGACGTCGAGGTCACGCTCGCCGAGCTCGCCGAGATCATGGGCGAGGAGCTCGAGCTCCCGCGCATCATGCCGAAGGGGACCGAGAAGATCGTCGCGTACAAGGACAAGTACTCGGGCATCCGCAACACCGGCCCCGAGTCGCTGCGGCACTTCCGGCGGACGTACAAGCAGGCGATGCGCCGCCAGATCGCGATGGGCGCGTACGACCCGAAGAACCCGATCATCATCCCGATCAAGGACGACAAGCGCTACCGCTCGTGGAAGAGCGAGCCGCTGCCGCAGAGCAACGCCGTCATCATCTACATGATGGACGTCTCGGGCTCGATGGGCGACGAGCAGAAGGAGATCGTCCGGATCGAGAGCTTCTGGCTCGATACCTGGCTGCGCAGCCAGTACCACGGCATCGAGAGCCGCTACATCATCCACGACGCGATGGCGAAGGAGGTCGACCGCGACACCTTCTTCAAGACCCGCGAGTCCGGTGGCACGATGATCAGCTCGGCGTACAAGCTGTGCGCGAAGCTGATCGCCGAGGAGTATCCGTCGACGCTGTGGAACATCTACCCGTTCCACTTCTCCGACGGTGACAACTGGTCCGTCGACGACACTCACACCTGCGTGGAGCTCCTGAAGAAGGAGGTCCTGCCGCACGTGAATCTGTTCTGCTACGGGCAGGTCGAGTCGCCCTACGGCTCGGGCCAGTTCATCAAGGACCTCACGGAGCACTTCGACGAGGACGAGCGCGTCGTGACGAGCGAGATCAAGGGCAAGGACGCCATCATGGACTCGATCAAGGAGTTCCTGGGGAAGGGCAAGTAGGTCGCCCATGACCATCAAGCGATTCCCCGCGTACCTGCGCGACATGCAGGAGGAGATCGAGGGCCACGCCCGCCACTTCGGGCTCGACTTCTTCCCGATCCTCTACGAGGTCCTCGACTACAAGACGATGAACGAGGTCGCCGCGTACGGCGGGTTCCCGACGCGGTATCCGCACTGGCGCTTCGGCATGGACTACGAGCAGCTCTCGAAGAGCTACGAGTGGGGCCTGTCGAAGATCTACGAGATGGTGATCAACACCAGCCCGGCCTACGCGTACCTGCTCGAGGGCAACTCGCTCACCGATCAGAAGATCGTGATGGCGCACGTCTGCGCGCACGTCGACTTCTTCAAGAACAACTACTTCTTCTCGAAGACCAACCGCAAGATGATCGACGGCATGGCCAACCATGCGTCGCGCGTGCGGCGCCACATGGAGCGCCACGGCCAGGATGTCGTCGAGGACTTCATCGACACCTGCCTGTCGCTCGAGAACCTGATCGATCCGATGTCGCCGTACATCGTGCGGCAGCGCGACCGGGTCGAGGACGACGAGAACGATCAGAAGGACAAGTCCGGGCGGCTGCGCGCCAAGGGCTACATGGAGTCCTTCATCAATCCGCCCGAGTACCTCGAGGCGCAGCGCAAGAAGCGCGAGGACGAGGAGAAGCGCGCGAAGAAGCGGTTCCCCGAGCAGTCCCAGCGCGACGTCCTCGCGTTCCTGATCGAGCACGCGCCGCTCGAGCCGTGGCAGCGTGACGTCCTCGAGATCGTCCGCGACGAGGCCTACTACTTCGCGCCGCAGGCGATGACGAAGATCATGAACGAGGGGTGGGCCGTCTACTTCCACTCCAAGATCCTCACCGAGAAGGCGCTCCACGCCTCGGAGATCATCGACTACGCGGACGCCAACTCCGGCGTGCTCGCGACCGCGCCGGGCCGGCTCAACCCCTACAAGCTCGGCGTCGAGCTGTTCCGCAACATCGAGGACCGCTGGAACAAGGGGCAGTTCGGCAAAGAGTGGGACGAGTGTGACTCGATGGAGCAGAAGCGGAACTGGGACCGCCGCACCGGCCTCGGCTACAAGCGCATCTTCGAGGTCCGCAAGCTCTACAACGACATCACGTTCATCGATGAGTTCTTCACGCTCGAGTTCTGCATCGACCAGAAGTTCTACGCGTTCGGGTTCTCCGAGCGCAGCGGCAGCTGGGAGATCATGAGCCGCGAGTTCAAGAAGGTGAAGGACCAGCTCCTCAAGCAGCTGACCAACCGCGGCCAGCCGGTGATCGTCGTCGAGGACGGCAACTTCGAGAACCGGAGCGAGCTCCTGCTCCGGCACGTCCACGAGGGTGTCGACCTCGACGCCGGCCAGGCGCGCGACACGCTGCGCAACGCGAGCAAGCTGTGGACCCGGCCGGTCAACTTGCTCACGAAGATCGAGGGCAAGGGCAAGCTGCTGCGCTGCGAGGACATGAACATCAGCGAGCGGAGCGCCGAGTACTAAATGAACCCGAAGGGCTGGAAGGGCGGGATGTCGTGAAGCTATGGGCGTGGGGGCAGAGCGATCCGGGCAAGAAGCGAGAGCGCAACGAAGATTCGTACCTGGTCGATCCGGAGACCGGGGTGCTCGCGGTCGCCGATGGGATGGGTGGTCATCAGGGTGGTGCGACGGCGAGCCGGATGGCCGTCGAGTACCTCGGCCGCGAGCTCGCCGACGCACGCGGTGACTTCGCGCGCGCCCTCGAGGAGCAGATCCGCGCGAGCGTGCGGACCACCGAGGAGATGCCCGCCATCGATCCGGTCATGGACAGCGCGATGGCGCCGACGTCGCCGCGCCAGCTCGCGTCGATGGCGCCCTCACCCGACGGCGGGTCGTCTCGCGATCCGCACGCCATCCGCGGCGACGAGGCGACGCTGCCAGGGGCGGTCCTGGCGTTCTCGCCGGCGCTCGAGCTGATGCGCGGGATCGTGCGGCGCGCGAGCTCGGCGATCTTCGAGGCGGCGTGGGACAAGCCCGAGCTCCGCGGGATGGGCACCACGCTCACCGCCGCGCTCGTCCATGGCGGGCGCGCCCACGTGGTCCACGCCGGGGATTCGCGGTGCTACCTGTTCCGCGACGGCCAGCTCCGCCAGCTCACCGAGGATCACTCGTGGATCGCGGAGCAGCTCAAGTCCGGCGCGATCAGCGAGGCCGAGGCGAAGAGCAGCAAGTACCGCCACGTGATCACGAAGTCGATCGGCTTCGAGCGCGACATCGACGCCGACATCAAGAGCGTGCAGGTCTCGGCAGGCGATTGCTTCCTGCTGTGCTCGGACGGCATGTCGAACTACGTCGAGCACGGCGAGCTCGAGCGGATCGTCGCGATGACGTGGTACCGCCGGTTGCCGGAGACGCTGATCGAGCTCGCGAACAGTCGCGGGGGCGACGACAACATCACGGTCGTCGTCGGCCTCGTCGCCAACGCCCCGCCGCCGCCGCCGTCGTGAGCGGCGCGGCGCTCGGGCCCCGGCAGGCGTTCCGCGAGTTCGCGCTCGACGGGGCGCTGCTGTACTTCCATCCGGCGACCGGGGTGAACGTGCGGGTCGCGACGGCGGCCACGCAGGCAGTGCGGCGGCGGGCGCCGCGGGTGGCGATGTTCGGGATCACGAATGCCTGCAACCTCGATTGCTCGTTCTGCTCGCGCGACCAGCGCCGACCCAGCGCGTGGACCGTGACCACCGCGGCGGCGGTGCTACGCGATCTGGCGGCCGCCGGAACGCTCGAGGTCGCGTTCGGCGGCGGCGAGCCGTTCGCGTTTCGCGGGTTCGCGGAGCTGATCGCCGAGCTCCACGCGACGACGCCGCTGGCGCTCCACGCGACGACGAACGGTACGCTGATCGACGCGGCGACGTGGCCCGCGTACGCCGGGCGGCTGGGGCAGGTGCGGATCTCGATCTACGACGACCCGCGGTGGCGCGCCGGTGCGCGCGTGCTCGCGGGCCACGGCCAGCGCTGGGGGGCGAACGTCATCGTCGATCGCGCCGCCCTCGCCGGGCTGCGCGCCACGCTCGCCGAGCTCGCGACGCTGGCCTGCGCGGATGTCTCGCTGCTCGCGTACATCGGGCCCGAGCACAGCCGCCACCTCGACGACCGCGAGCGCCAGGAGCTGGCCGCGATCGTCGCCGACGCGCCGGTCCGCTGCCGGCTCTCGGTGTGCTTCGGGGATCGCGTGCCCGTGCCGCGGCTGTTCGACGGCGCCGATGGCGGTGGCGACTGCGGCGCCGGGATCGACTTCGTGTCGATCACGCCCGATCAGCGCGTCCAGGGCTGCTCGTTCCAGGACGACGGCCTGCCGGGTGCCACCGCGGCCGAGGTGCTCGATGCGTGGCAGCGCGGGCGCGCACGGCTGACGCAGCCGGCGTGGCGCGCTGGCTGCGCGCGGCAGCTGACCACGCTCGGGACGACGCGGGCGCCGAGCCCGCCGCCGGTCGCGATCTGGCAGGCGTTCTCGGGCAACAACAGCGGCGAGTGCGTGCTGGTCGCGCGGTTCACCACCGTGGCGGACGCGGAGGCGTCCCTCGCCGAGCTGGTCCCGGGCTGGGTGCCAGACGAGCCGTACTCGATGGCGTGGCAGCAGCTGTTCCGCGAGGCCGGCGTGTCCGGCGCCGAGCTCCCGCCGTCGACCAGGTACGACGACGGCCAGGTCTCGCCCCGCGAGCTCGTCGCGATCGGCCGCGTGGTCGTCGGGCTTGCCGGGCACTCCGGTGACGCGTTCCCCGAGCTTCGCGCCCTGGCGTGGAAGCGCCGCGCCGAGGTCACCGCCGGCGGCATCCACCTCCATGACCCGCTCACCGCGGTCATCGCCGTGCGGGCGCGCGATCACGCGGCCGCGCAGACGCTCGCGGCGACCCCGCCGCATCCGCGGGCATGCACGCTCGTCCACGGCGACGTGCTGCTCGCGGCCGTCCCGCTCACCGACGCCCGCAGCGGCGTCGCGTCGCTGACCGAGCTGCGCGAGCTCGTCGAGTCCTATGCAGCGGGGCGACCCGTGGCGACCGACCTCGCCTTCGAGCCGGTCAGTGAGGCCGCGCTCGTCGCGGTGGCGCAGCGGCTCGGTGCCGCGATCGCGATGCGTCCCCGGCTCGCTATCTACTTTCATCCGCCCGATCCCGGCAAGCGAGCGGCGAAGTTCGCGCGGCTCGTCGTCGGGTCGCCGGTCACGCTCGCGGCCGGGTGCCTGTTGATCGATGGTATCGAGCACCGCCGTCGGATCGCGGTGCTCGCGCACCGGCAGGACGCTCAGGTGGACGCGCTCGACGGCGCGACCGTGCGTGTCCGTGGCTCGTTCTGGTACCTCGACCCGCCGCGCACGAAGGGGCGGAAGGCTCCACCTGCCCCCGTGCTCGACGGCGCGGCGCTCGAGGCTGCGCTCCGCGCCTGTCTGCCCGCTGCCACCCCGTTGACGCTCGCCCGCGCGTGGCGCGGCACGACCGTCGAGGTCGTCACCGCCAATCCGGGCGCCGTGATGCGCACGCTCGATGCGCACGCGACGACGCTCGGCTGCGAGCTCATGCTCGGCATCGAGGAGCTCGATCCGCTCGCACTCCTGGTGCGGCGACTCGTCACCGACGTCCGCGCGCGGCGCTGACCCGCGATCCGGCTCAGCGGGTTCAGCGCGTCGCGGCGGTCGTCGGCGTGCCGTAGAGCGGCGGTGCGACGACGGTGACGCGGATCGTGCGCGAGCCCTCGCGACTCGTGAGGCGCATCCGCGTCACGCCGGGAGTCTTGCCGACGATGACGAGCGAGGTCGCCTGGGCCCGGGCGCCGAGGCCGGCAGGTTCGAGCCCACCGAACGCGGCGGGGCGCGCCTCCGCGATCGCGGGATCGTCGGAGGTGACGGCCACGTCGTGACACGGCCCTCCCTCGTGGCAGGTCACCCCGCTGGCGACGCCGGCCGACAGCTCGAGCTCGTACGCCTTCACGGTCCAGAAGCCATGCACCGGCTCGAGCCGCGCCGTGCGGCCCGGGGGCGCGACCGACTGGGCGGTCAGCGTCGGGTTGCAGCCGGCGAGCGCGAGCCCGAGCAAGACGGCGCCGCGCAGGCGGCTCATGGCACCACCTCGACGTCGACCGTCGCGTGGACCTCGCCGAGCGCGACCGTGACGGTCGCCTTGCCGGGGGCGCGGGCGCGGAGCCGGCGGCGATCGGTCGAGCCATCGCGCAGCACGCTGATCGTCGCGTCACTCGTGACCGTCCAGGTCGCTTCGCTGTCGCCCGCGAGGCGCTGCGCGCCGTTCCACAGCGTCGGCACGAGCGTCAGGTCCTCGCCCACCGCGAGCCCGATGGCGCCGCCGATCCGATCGCCGTCGCGCCGCGCGAGGGTCAGGCGCGTGACCGGGGCGACCCAGACGTGCACGAAGTCGACGACCGAGCCGTCGTCCGCGGTGATCAAGACCGCGGTCGCGCCGGCGCGCCGCGCGACGAGTGCGCCATCCTCGACGGCGAGGATCGCGGGCTCGACGCTCTCGAGCCGGAGGTTCGGGGTCGACGTGCCGGCGAGCTCGGTCGCGACGTCGGGGTGGAAGCGCGTGCCGACCGCGAGCGGCGCTTGCGGGTGGCGGCGCGAGCAGGCCGCGTCGTCGGCGGCACATTGCCCGACGAGCGTGGTCTGTCGCATCGCACCCGCCATCCCGCAACCGGCGAGGCCGGCGAGGGGAACGAGGCAGAGGAGGAGGCGCATATCCGACCCAACGACGCGCACCGGGGCCGCTTACAGCGCGCGGGCTGGCGGCGCGGGCGCGACGAGCTTTGCCCGCGCGCGTGATCCCGCACACCCGCCCGGGGCGCGGTATGACCAGGCGATGCGCGCAGCCCTCCTCGTCGCCGCCGTGCCCCTCGCGTTCGTCGCCGGGTGCGATCGCGGTCCGCCGCGTGACCAGGCCACGCCAACGCCGACGCCGAAACCGCCCGCGGTCGCGGTCGCGCCGGCCGCGGAGTCGACCGCTGGTGCGAGCTGCAC
>JALZOI010000943.1 GCA_030857245.1 Myxococcota bacterium | reverse complement strand
GTGTCGGTGTCGGTGTCGGTGCCGGTGTCGGTGTCGGTGTCGGTGTCGGTGTCGGTGTCGGGCCGGGTTCGCAAGGTCATCGCGTCTGCGAGCTCGGCGGGCTGCACGTACGCGAGGTCGTCGGCGCTGCGTGATCGAGCTCGTCAGGGTGCGCGGATCACGGTGCGATCGTGACTGTTCGCGGAGCGGACTGCGAGGGCCGGTCGGCGCCCGCACCTGGGCTCGCTCCTGCGGTGGGTCTCGCTTGGTCGCGAAACCGCCTTGCCGCGCGCGCGAGGTGGCGGGGTGAGCGCGCGCGGTCGTTCGCAGCGCGCGTCACGGCGCTTTCGCTTGGGCGCTGCGAACCCACCACAGGAGCTTGAGCCCATGCGCTTCGTTGCCTACGACCTGTCTCTCGAGATCATCCGTCAGCTGCGGCCCACGATCGCGCGGATCAGACGGCACAGCCGCACCATGACGAATCAGATCACCGATGCCCTCAGCTCCGTCGCGCAGAATGTCGCCGAAGGCAGCGGACGGAGCGGCGGGGACCGGCTGCACCACTACCGGATCGCTCTGGGCAGCCACCGCGAGGTCTGCAGCTGCCTGGAGATCGCGGTCGCCTTCGGCTGGCTCGACGAGGCGCCGCTCGCCGCCGAGCGCGACCGCCTCGGCGGGCTGCTGTTCGGCCTCCAGCGGGGCTGACAGGCCCGATGTGATCCGGCCCCCGGGTGCCGGTCGGTTTCGGAGTCGGACTCGGACGCGGTTTCGGTTTCGGTTTCGGACTCGGTTTCGGACTCGGTTTCGGACTCGGTTTCGGACTCGGTTTCGGACTCGGACTCGGATCCGGTGTCGGATCCGGTGTCGGATCCGGTGTCGGATCCGGTTTCGGATGTCGGATCCGGTTTGGGATCCGGTTTCGGCGGGGTCTGGGGTCTACAGCGGGTAGAAGTCGGCGAGGACGGTATCCGGCCCGGGGCAGCGCGCCTCGCTCGGGGCGTCGTAGATCACGAGGAGTCCGCGTCGGCCGCGGTGCCGGATCAGCGCGATGCCCTCGGGATGATCGTCCTGCTTGCCGGGCTCGAGCTCGAGGACGCGCTCGAGCTGGTCCTCCTTGATGATCGAGTCGCCGCGGACGTCGAGCGCGTCGCGCCAGCGGAACACCGCCGTGCGGCCGTCGAGCACCATCGTCGGACCGGCGAGCACGAGGAGGTCACGGCCGTCGACGCAGAGCTCGCGGATGCCGAGGCCGCGCAGCGCGAGGAAGTGCTTCTCGTACCGCGCGCCATGCTCGAGCTTCGCGAGCCGCAGCCGCTCCGGCCGGCGCTTGCGGCACCGCGGTGCGATCGCGAGCACGATCGCGTGACCACGCAGCACCGGTCCACGGAGGCCGAGGTAGACCCGCTCGTCGCCGACCGCGAAGCCCTCGACGTCGAAGCCGTTGTCCTTGCCGGGCAGGTCCAGGAACGGCGCGAGGTGGCGATCGTCGCGCAGCCGATCGATCAGGCGGTTGCGGCGGCGCCCACCGCCGACCCGGGCGGCGTGTCGCTCGGGCTCGTTCTCGAGCGCCGGCGCGGTGCGCTCGAGGCGTGGGTGGCCCGCCGTCTGGACGAGCGGCACCCGCGCGAGCAGGTAGCGATTGCCGGCGTGCTCGACGGTCGCGAGGGCATCGAACGCGTCGTCGACCTCGTCGTCGTCGTGGGGGCGCTTGCGACGCGCGCTGTGCGAGCCGGCGATCCACAGGTAGCCATCGGCGTGCTCGAGCCCCTCGATGTCGACCTCCTCGTCCTCGCGCGGGAGGTCGAGGTACTTCGCGAGCCCGAAGCTCTCGTGATGCGCGTAGCCGTCGCCGTCGGGGGACAGCCGCTCGACCGTGCAACCCTCGTCGGACCCGAGGAGCAGGTCGTCGCCGCACTGGACGACCGACGACAGCTGGCGGCTGATCTCGCCGGCGTCGGCGCGAAATCGCAGCGGGATCTGCTCGCGTTTCATGCCCCACCATAGGAGCGCAGGTCGGCGGTGCCCCGTGCGGCACCGCGCGCCTCACGGGGTGTTCACCGAGCGCCCGATGGCGCCACGGTTCAGCCGCCGAGCTTGCTGTACGCCGTCTTGTTGAAGCCGACGATCGCCTGCTTGCCGGCGATCACGATGGGCCGGCGCAGCAGGTTCGGCTCGGCCGCGGCGGCCTTCGCGAACGTCGCGGCATCGGGGGGCTGTTCGGCCCAGCCCTTCTCCTTCGCCGTCGCGTGTCGCGCGTTGATCACGGCCGCGACGCCGCCCGCCTTGGCCACGATCGCCTTGACCGTCGCCTCGTCGAGGGCGGTCTTCGCGTAGTTCACTTCTTCCAGCTCGAGACCCGACTGCTTGCGCAAGGAACTCCTCGCGTCACGACAGCTGGTTCAAGTGCTCTTCCAGTACAGCGTCGCCTTCATGCGCTGACCCTACCATCGCGCGCTGATGGGCCGACACCGCCGGGGCAAGAATGGCGTCAGCCGCGGCCGCGCCGCGACGATCGGCCGC
>JALZOI010000942.1 GCA_030857245.1 Myxococcota bacterium | reverse complement strand
GTCCTCGTCCGCGGCGGCGCGATGGTGCGCGGCCTCGTCGAGGGCGGGGAGTGGTGGCGCCTCGTCACCTGCGTCTTCGTCCACGTCGGCAGAGTTCACCTCGTCGTCAACGCGATCGGGATGTTCTTCCTCGGGCGCGTCACCGAGGAGCTGTTCGGGACCGCGCGCACGTTCGCGCTGTTCGCGGTGTGCGGCCTCGCGGGCTCGCTCGCCAGCTTCCTCGCCTCGCCCGCCGGGGTCTCGGCGGGTGCGTCGGGTGCGATCTTCGGCTTGCTCGGCGCGGTGTTCATCGAGCTGACGTGGCAGCGCCAGAAGTACCGGATGGCGTGGAAGCGCGGGATGTGGGGCGGCCTCGTCGTCGTCACGGTCGCGCAGGTCGGCGTCGGCTTCCTGTATCCGGTGATCGATCAGTGGGCGCATGGCGCCGGGCTGCTCGCCGGCGTCGTGTTCGGGCTCGTGCTGTCGCCGAGCGCGCGGTGGGCGACCGCCGGGCGCTACGTCGCGATCGTGCTCGCGATCGCCTTCGCCGCGCTGTCGATCACCGCCGCGGTCCTCGTCACGCGCACGCCGATCGCGGCGAGCCTCGCGCGGGCGCCCGCGATCCAGCACACGCTGGGTGGGATCGCGATCACCGCGCCGGGCACCTGGAGCTCCGACGGCGAGCTCGTCGATCCCGACGGCATGGTCTTCGTCACCGTGCAGCGCGCGCCGCTGCAGAGCATCGCGCCGCAGATGGTGGCGTGGATCGCGCAGGCGCACGCGATCGGCAAGGCGCGCGGCTTCGACGAGGTCGCGGTGGCCACCGACCGGGTGATCGCGATGTCGGAGGGCTGGGAGGGCACCGAGCTGATCGGCAGCTACGAGGACCCGATGGGCGTGCGGCAGTCGTACCGCGTCGTCGTCGCGGGCCGCGCCTTCGGGGCCACGCTGGTCCAGGTCATCGTGATGACGCCGGAATCGATCGCCCGCGGGGCGCCGGACTTCTTCGCCCGGCTGGTGACCTCGGTCGGCCCCGCGCCCGCGGCGCCCTGAAACTTTGCCCGCACGCGCGCGGCCTGTAGGCTCGGGGGGTGCGTGGTCTGATCGCCTTGCTCGCCGGTCTGCTCGCCGGGCTACCCGCCGTCGCGGCCGCCGAGGGTCGCGTGGGCGACGACGACATGCTCGCGAGCTGCACCGCCGAGCTCGATCGCCGGGGCATCACGTGGAAGGCGATCAAGCGGTCGGGGATCGCGCGCGGCGTCGAGATCACCGGAGCGCTCGGCGGCGTCCAGCTGACCTCGCACCAGCCGCTCATCGTCGACTGCTCGCTGGCGGTCTCGCTCGACGAGGCCGGCCGCTACCTCCGCGAGCTCGGCATCGAGCAGGTCACGTTCTCGTCGGCGTACTCGCGGCGCAACGTGCGCGGCACGAACCGGCCCTCGAAGCACAGCTACGGCCTCGCGATCGACATCCACACGTTCACCGGCGCGGAGCTCGGGACGCTCCGCGTCGATCAGGACTACGAGCAGGGGCTCGGCGATGATCTCGACTGCGTCGGTCGGCCGTACACCCAGGGCGGTGCCGTCATGAAGATCATGCAGTGCCAGCTGGCCCGCTCGGGCCTCTTCCATCTGGTGCTCTCGCCCGACTTCGATGATGCCCACCACGACCACTTTCACCTCGAGGTGAAGCCGTGGCACGAACGAACGGCATTACGCGCGCCAGTGCCTGCGATCCACTGAACCGCAGCGCGATGTAGAGCACGCCGAGCGACCACACGAGCCAGACCGAGGCCCAGAGGTACACGGCCCAGGCCTCGGTGGTGCCGAACGTCGCGGCGGCCATCGTGTGCGCGTCGGAGGCGCCCGTGACGACGCCATTGACGACCTGCGCGGGTCGCAGCAGCACCCGGATGTCGAGCAGCGCGTTGACACAGGCCTGCGCGGCGACGAAGTGCGCGACCGCGACGCGCCATCGCCCGGGCAGCGCGACCGCGGCGACCGCGAACGCGGCACCGCTCGCGCCGATCGCCCACCGCCCGAAGGTGTCACCGTCGGGGGCGGCGACCACCGTGAGCGCGCTGCTGCCGAGCAACACCGCGAGCACCAGCATCGCGATCCGCGCCGTCCGCGCGGTCGGCGTGACGACGAGCAGCGCGGCGCCCCACAGCGGTGTCCCCATGTAGCCGGCGGCCGCGATGACCGCGGCGGCGAACGGCCCGGCGCCGGAGTCGGCGTACGCGAGGCCACTGGTGTCCCGGTAGATCACGATGCGATCGAAGCCGGTGCCCGTGACGATCATCGAGAGCCCGTGCGAGAGCTCGTGCAGCCACGTCGCGAGCAGCTTGAACGGGTAGAGCAGGAGCCCGCCGAACGGCAGATTCCAGAGCAGCAGCGATGCGAGCAGCGCGACCGCGAGGGTGCGGAGCTCGACGCGATCGGCGCGCATCCGGCTCACGTCGGCTTGCGGTCGCCTTCCGCGGCCGCGGCCGGCTCGGCGGTCGGGGGCACCTGCGGGGGCG
>JALZOI010000941.1 GCA_030857245.1 Myxococcota bacterium | reverse complement strand
CGGATGCGCGCGAGGAGCTCGACGACGGCGGTGGTCTGATCGTCGGGGAGGATCAGGTCGTCCCACGTCTGCGTCACCGTGATGCGCGTCGCGAGGCCCGCGAGGCGATCGTCGAGGACGGCGCGGACGCCCGCCTCGATGTGCTCCGGCCGCATCTCCGCGCCCGCGGCTTCACGGTGCGCGACGGCGCCGACGGCCTCGACGAGTGCGGGGGCGAGCGGGTACATCGTCGCGAGCAGGTCGGCGTCCGCGGACGATGCGCCCGGGATGACGCGCGACCACAGCGACGCGAGCTGCGTGCCCGAGAGCGTCGGGAGCTCGATGACCGTCGGCGGCGACTTCCATCGACGCGCCGGCGCGCGTGACGAGGTTGCCAGCACGAGCCCGGTCAGCTCGGACTCGATCAGATCGAGACGGTCGCCGAGATCGTCGAGGTGGAGGATCAGCGGCACGACATCGAGCAGGCGGCACTCGCGCGCGATCAGCCGAAGTTGCCGCTTCAGCTGGTCGCGGTCGGTCGACAGCGACCGCGCATTGATCTGCAGGGGCACGTGACCTCGTGCCCGCGCGAGTGCCGCCAGCAAGGAGCGGCGGCCGGTGCCCGCGGCGCCGTGCAGGACGACGAGGTCTTCGCCCTCGGCGATCGCGGCGTCGACTCTCTCGGTGACGCCCGGCGCGATCTCGAGCAGCGACGAGAGCGGCACGTGCAGCGTGGCGCACTCGGCGAGCTCGGGGTCGAGCGCGATCTCGTCGTGGACCAGCGCGAGGACACGAGAGGAGACGCGCAGCGTGCGGCGGTGCTCGGGCGCGCTGCCGTCGATCCACTCGATCAGCGCGAGCCGCTGCAGCGTGCCGGATGGCCCGAGCTCGCGCCAGGCGCGCGCGTCACCGCAGTAGACGACGCGCCGGATCGTATCGAGCGTCGGGTCGGGCACCGGCTCGCTGTTGAGCTCGCGCACGAACCGGCGCGCGTGCGGGCAGAGCTCGTGCGCGATCAGGAGCCAGAGGACCAGCTCTTCGGTGGCCGTGAGCCCGAGGCGCGTGCGGAGCCAGCCGATGGGGCCGACCGGCGACCAGTCCTCGACGGGGGCGGCGAATGCAGGTCGGCCGTGCGCGTGGTCATCGGCAGCGGCATGGAGACGATCACGAACAGCGGCGAGCCGAGCGTCTTGCATGTGGGCGGCGCCTATCGCGGGCGCCGCGTCCGAGTTGCGGGATTTTTTCGGCCGGCGTTGTGCCCACTTGGGAGGACGCAACCGGAGCGGCGTGCCGGCGATAGGGCCGGCCCATGAATGCCCTCCGGATCTTCGCCCACGCCCCACGCCCCCGCTCGCTCGTGCGGCCCGGCCGCGCGCAGCCACTGGCCATCGTCGAGGAGACGACGACCGCGATCGTCGCGCCGACGATCGCGCCACCGATCGAGGAGGAGACGACGAAGGAGGACATCGTCGAGCACATCGATCCGGAGGTGACCTACGCGATCGAGAAGATGAGCTGCGAGCATACGATCATCGACGTCCTCGTCACGCCTCCACGCTACGGCGAGACGATCGAGGCCGCGTATCGGCGAAAGGAGCGCGAGCTCACCGAGCTGTTCGCGAATTTGGGGCGCGGCGAGGCGGCGGTGCTCCTCAAGCGACTGTCCGATCCGCGGACATATGACGCACTCGCGACGCGGTTCGCGCGGCTGGTCGTGGATCGCCGCACGCGTTTGCTCGCACTGCTCGCGGACGCACCACGCCGCGAAGCCCGCCGCCGGTAGCACATGTCGCAGCCACGAATTTGACCCTGTCGTCGCCTCGATTCGTTACCCTGGTCAGGTGCGGGGCGTGATCATCATCGCGGTGCTCTCGGCGTGCGGGTTCTCGACGGCGATCGAGACCACCGCCACGAAGGACGCGCAGGTCACGATCGACGCACCGCCGGATGCACCGCCCGTGTGGACCGTCGTCGAAGGCTTTGCCGTCGACACCGCGAGCCCGACCGGCCGTCAGTCGACGATGGCCCTCGCAGCCGGCGTGACATATCGGCTGCGCGTGTCAGGCGTCGCGGTCGTGATCGACGGCCTCAGCGGCGACGGCGAGTACTACGACTTCGCGAGCCCGAAGGACCTCGCGTGCTGTGAGGACGTCGGCATCGGCATCGACGATCCGACTGTCGACACCAACACGCTTCCGAACTGGGGCCCGTACAACCCGCAGCACGTCTACGAGATCGACTTCATCGGTAACGGCGCGCGCATCAAGGCCGTCTATCAGGACACGGTCTACGGCAACAACACCGGCAGCTTGATGCTCGAGATCCTCGAGCTTCGTTAGAGCTCCCAGATCTTCGGCACCTCGCCATACGGATCATCGAGCGCACCACCGCCGCCGCTCGGCACGGCGGGCGGTTCTTCGACGACGGGCTCCGCGGGAGGCGGCGGATCCGGAGGAGGCGGCGCGACCACCGGCGCGGGGACCGGCTTCGGCGCAGGCGGCGGCGGCGCGACCACCGGCGCAG
>JALZOI010000306.1 GCA_030857245.1 Myxococcota bacterium | reverse complement strand
CGCCACCGCTGCGTCCGCACGCCGACGTGCCGCCCGCGCCGCCGGTGGGCACCGGCCGGGAGTCACAGAACGTGCCCGACGAGCGCTCGACACCCGCCTTGCCAATGCTGCCGGGGCCTCCGTTCGCGCCGCCGACGCCGCTGCCGCCGTCGAGCCCCGCGGCGCCGATGCCCGCTTCGATGGTGACGTCGCGCAGCTCGATCATCGGCGATCCCTCCACGGTGATCGCGAACGAGCTCTCGCCCACGTTCACCGCGTCCGCGCTCTTGACGATCACGCCCTCGAGCGCGGTGGCGACGGGGAGGTTCTCGAACTTCACGACCGGCGAGGCGCCGTGGATCTCGGTGTCCGTCGCCGGGTTTTGGGCCCACGCGTCATCGAAGCCGCCGATCACGGTGATGCCCGGCGACATCGTGATCTGCTCGTCGTAGATCCCGGCCTTCACGAACACCGACGGCAGCTGCGCCGCACCGGCCTTCGCGATCCCGGCCGCGATCGTCTTCACGGGCGCGAGCTGCGTGCCCGGAGCCGTGTCGTTGCCGGACTTCGCGACGTAGATGCCGCCGCACGGCACCTGATCGATGCCGCCACACAGGCCCGCATCGGGGCGCACGGTCGAACCGTCGCCTCCGGGCTGGGCGTCGACGTCGCTACCCGGCTGACCGCTGCTCGCGCAACCCGCGAGCGCGACCGCGAACCCTATCGCGAGGCGCATCGAGAAATTGTAGCCCAGTCCGTCGCGCTCGCGGCGGTGGGCTTTGTGCCTACATGGCGCCGATCACGTCCGGGTCGTGGCATCGACGGTGGGCGGCTCGCCCGCGAGGCCGTGCAGGTACATGGCCTGCGAGCCGTAGGCGAGGAAGCGGCCCTCGTCGTCCCACACCTCCGCGTCGGCGATCGCCCAGCCCGCGCGGGCGCGCCGCATCGTGACCGCGACGAGCAGCCACTCGCGCACCGTGTCGTCGACGAAGTACATCGTCAGATCGAGGCTCGGCGCATAGAACCGGTAGTCCCCGGGACCGATCGCGCGGTGCAAGGCCGTCGGCATCGTGTCGATCAACGGCGGGAGCGCGAGCCGATCCAGCCGGCCCTCGGCGTCGCGCTGTGGGACGCGGTAGCGCATCCACCGCGCATAGCGGGCAGGCCCGGCGACCAGGCCGGTCGTCCAGTAGCGATCGCCGTCGGCGATCCGGCACTCGAGCTGCTGGTAGAAGCGGAACCGCGCGTGCGGGTTGTTGCCGGCGGTGTCCTCGACCGGGAGCGCGTCCGCGAGCGAGCGGACCGGCGGCATCGTCACGGCGTGGACGTCCGGCCCCTTGCGGTCGCGGACGAACGTCACCAGCAGCTCGAGCCCGACGTTCTCGTTGTCGGCCGGCGCCTCGGCGTGGCGGAGCGCGACGCGGAGCTGGGCCGCGCCCTTGCCACGCCGGATCACGAACGCGTCGGCGACGAGCTTGCCGGGGTTGATCGGGGTCGCGAAGATCGTGGTCGCCGACGCCACGCGGAGCAGCGGGTCTCCGAGCGCGGCCTCGGCGATCCGCAGGGCGGCGGTCATCACCACGCCGCCGGAGGGCAGCAGGTAGTCCCAGTGATCGGGGAGCGTGACGTGATAGCGGCCCGGGGTCGTCGGGTCGGCATGCACCGCGGTGTCAGCGGCGAGATCGGCGAACATCGCCGCGTACGTTACACGGATCCGTGCGATAGCAGCGGTCGCTGCCGATCCGGTGAGGTCATCGCGGGACCGCGAGCCGCAGCGCACCGGCGAGGCGCTCGAGATCCGAGACCTGCTGCGCGGCCGCCGCGTCGCCGGCCTTGCCGCGCTGGCGCAGCGCGGGCAGCCGATCGAGCAGCTTCCACGTCGCGTTCTGCGCGAACCACAGATCGACGGCGCTCCGCATCCGCGCCGCGACCTCCGCCGCGCGCGCGACGGTGGCGAGCGCGGTCGGGTCGAGCTCGCCATCCTCGAGAGCGATGCGGTCGATCAGCAGCCGCAGCCCCTCGCTCGCGGCGAGCGCGATCTCGGGCGTGTCGAGGCTGACCTCGACGAGCGCGGCCTCGGCGATGTGCTCGCGCAGCTGCTGGAAGCTCGCCTCGCGCGCTCGCAGGTTGGTGAGCACGCGGCGGCGCAGCGTGGCCTCCGCGGTCGTCTGCAGCACGGCGGGCACCGGCAGCTCGTGCGCGACGAGCCAGCGGATCAGCGGCGCGTGCTCGTCGTACATCGACGCGAGCTCGGCCTCCGCGCGCGAGATCGCATCGTGGAGCACGCCGCTGAGGACGCGCTCGCGGCTGCCCGGCAGCAGCGCCGACAGCGAGAGCTGGGCGCCGGGAAAGTGGCGATCGATCGCGCGCTGCGCCGCGAACACGTCGGCCGTCTGCAGCGCCCCCGTGAGCTCCGCGAGGATGGCGTCCCACGCCGCCGGATCCGGCGGCAGTCGTACACCGCCGGTGACGTGCTGCTCGCCGAGGTGGAGCCCCGCGAAGCACAGCGACGTCGTGCTCTCGGTGAGCTGCGATCGCACGCGGACGGTGCCCGCGACCATCCGCGCGCGTCCCGAACGCCGCTCGATACGGTCGACGAAGTCGACGTGGTTGCCGTAGACGTCGAGGCTCCTGGGGGCATCGGGCCTGAGCTGGCCGGAGGTCGACCCCGTCGACGCTACCGGCCCGACCCGGAGGGGCGTCGACTCGGGATCGACGAGGGTGTGGACGGCGACGTGCGCGCAGACCTTCGCGGGATCGACGCGCGCGGGGCGCACGCGCTGCGCCCAGACCTTGCGACCGTCGCCCTCCTCCGGGATGTTCGACTTCGCGATCGCGAGCCGCTCGACGAAGCCGGGCTCGACGGGATCCCCGCCGGTCTCCTCGATCAGCTCGGCGACGCGCGCGGCGTACTGCATGCACTGCACGGTCTCGATGCCCGAGAGCTCGTCGAAGAACCAGCCGCAGCTCGTGTACATCAGCATCGCGTGGCGCGCCATCTCCATCAGCGAGAGGGCGCGCACGCGCTCCGCCGGATCGAGCCGGTGCGAGGCATGCGCCTCGAGGAAGCGGTCCCGCGCCGCCGGCGTGCGCTCGAGCACGACGTCGACGTACGCGTCGCGCGCGACCCAGGGATCGCGGAACAGCAGCTTGCCGGCGCCGTCGAGCGTCGCCGAGGCCTGCTCGCGCAGCCAGTCGAGGGCGTCGCGCAGCGGCCGCCGCCACTTCTGGTTCCAGCCGGCGCGCCCGCTGTTGCAGCCACAGTCCTCGCGCCACCGCGAGATCCCGTGCGCGCAGCTCCACGACGTGTTCTCGGCGAGCTGGACCTCCCAGGTCGCCGGGACCTCGGCGCGGTACTCGGCGTAGTTGGTGAGCCGCGTGCCCTGCCAGCCCGCCTCGACCTGCGACAGCGCCCACGCGAGCGCCATGTCGCCGTAGCGATGATGGTGCCCGTAGGTCTCGCCGTCGGTGGCGATGTGACACAGCGTCGGCGAGCCACCCTCGGCGGGGCCGCGCGCGATCATCCGCGAGATGATCTGGTGACCGTCGGCGAGCAACCGCTCGAACGCGACCGCCTGCGAGGTCTGGCCGTCATAGAAGAACAGATCGATGGTCCTGCCCGACGGCAGCGCGCACTTGTAGACGCGGCCCGGATCGATCGGCGTCGTGCGCCACGCCGCGCCGGGCGGCCGCCACGCCTTCGCCTGGTGCGGCGCGAGCACCGTGAACTTGATGGCGGCGGCGGCGAGCGCCTCGAGCGACGCGGTGTCGACCGCACACTCGGCGAGCCACATGCCCTCGGGGGCGCGGCCATAGCGCTTCACGAAGTCGGCGATGCCCCACGTGACCTGGGTCGCCCGATCGCGCGGCGACGCGAGCGGCATGATCATGTGGTTGTAGGCCTGCGCCATCGCCGAGCCGTGCCCGCCGAACCGCCGCATGCTGGCGCGGTCCGCCTCGACGAGCGAGTCGTGGACGTCGGGCGCGAAGTCCTGCAGCCAGGACATCAGCGTCGGCCCGACGTTGAAGCTCATGCGCTGGTAGTTGTCGACGATCTTGATGATCTGGTTGCCGTTGTCGACCACGCGCGCCGCCGCGTTCGGGCGGTAGCACTCGGCCGTGATCCGCTCGTTCCAGTCGCGGTACGGATGCGCGCTGGGCTGGGGCTCGACCGCCTCCAGCCACGGGTTCTCACGTGGCGGTTGATAGAAATGGCCGTGGATGCAGACCCACTTGTCACTCAAGCCACCGACGCTAGCATCGCCGCGCGGCGCCCGGGACGCCGGAGCCCTCGGAGTGTCTCGCAGGGCGGGCGGCGCGCTCAGCCGCCGGCGCCGAACACGACGATGCCGAGCGGCGGCGCGGTGACGACGAGGGAGTGATCGTGGCCATGGCTGCCGTGGTGGTGCGCCTCCATGCCGCCCCGGTTGCCGATCCCGCTGCCGCCGTAGATCTCGGCGTCCGAGTTCAGGAGCTCGCGCCAGTAGCCGCCGCGCGGCACGCCGATCCGGTAGCCCTCGCGCGGGACCGGCGTGAAGTTCGCGATCACGACGACGGGCGCCTCGCTCGGGTAGCCGTAGCGCGCGAACCCGAGCGTGCTCGCGTCGCGGTCATCGCCGACGATCCACTGGAAGCCCCACGGCTCGCAGTCCCCGCGGTGGAGCGCCGGGTACGTGCGGTACGCGGCGTTGAGATCGCCGAGCCAGCGGGCGATCCCGCCGTGGCTCGCGTGCATCCCGAGCGGCCAGTCGAGCTGCGTGTCGTGGTTCCACTCGCCCCACACGCCGAGCTCGCTGCCCATGAACAGCAGCTTCTTGCCGGGCAGCGTCCACTGGTAGCCGAACAGCAGCCGCATGGTCGCGTACTTCTGCCACGCGTCGCCGGGGAGCTTCGCGATCAGCGAGCCCTTGCCGTGCACGACCTCGTCGTGGGACAGCGGCATCATGTAGTTCTCGGTGTTCGCGTAGACCGTCCGGAACGTCAGCTGCTCGTGGTGGTACTTGCGGTGGATCGGCTCGAGCGCGAGATACGACAGCGTGTCGTGCATCCAGCCGAGGTCCCACTTGTAGCCAAAGCCGAGGCCGCCGTGATCGGGCGGGCGCGTGACGCCGCCCCACGCGGTCGACTCCTCGGCGATCGTCTGGATGTCGGGATGCGCCGTGTAGACCGCGCGGTTGAAGTCCTGGAGGAGCTCGATCGCATCGCGATCGTGGTTCGACCCGTCCTCGTTCGGCACCCACTCGCCGGGCTTGCGCGAGTAGTCCTTGTAGAGCATCGACGCGACGCCGTCGACGCGCAGCCCGTCGATGTGATAGCGGTCGAGCCACGACATCGCCGACGAGATCAGGAACGACTTCACCTCGTGGCGGCCGTAGTTGAAGATGAAGCTCGTCCAGTCGGGATGAAACCCGCGGCGCGGATCGGCGTGCTCGTAGAGGTGCGTGCCGTCGAAGAAGCCCAGGCCGTGCGCGTCGGTCGGGAAGTGCGCCGGCACCCAGTCGACGATGACGCCGATGCCGCGCTGGTGGAGCGTGTCGATCATCGCCATCAGATCGTCGGGCGCGCCATAGCGCGTGGTCGGCGCGAAGTAGCCGGTGACCTGGTAGCCCCACGAGCCGTAGAACGGATGCTCCATCACGGGCATCAGCTCGACGTGCGTGAAGCCGAGGTTGCCGCAGTGCTCGGCGAGCTCCTCCCCGAGCTGGCGGTAGCCGAGCACCTCGTTGTGATCGCGGCGCCACGAGCCGAGGTGAACCTCGTAGATGCTGACCGGCGCATCGCGCGCGCCGCGGGCCCCGCGCGACTTCATCCAGTCGGCGTCGCGCCACTCGTGCTGCGCCTGCCACACGACCGACGCGGTCGCGGGCGCGTGCTCGGCGCGCGCGGCGAGCGGGTCGGCCTTCTCGCGCGTCACGCCGTCGGGGCCGACGATCGCGTACTTGTAGCGTGCACCGTGGCCGATGCCGCGGATGGTGCCTTCCCAGATCCCCGACGACCCGCGCCGCGCGAGCTCGCTGCGGCCATGGTGCCAGCCGTTCCAGTCGCCGATCACGCTGACGGCGCGGGCGTTCGGCGCCCACACGGCGAAGTAGGTCCCGCCATCGACGACGTGCGCGCCGAGCTTGTCGTGGAGGTGGTAGTGCGTCCCCTGGTTGAACAGGAAGAGATCATCGTCGGTGAGCAGCGACTTCACGGCGATCGCAGCATACTCGCGCGACGCAGGCGGACCAGGGCGCAGCGTGGCTCTCACGCAGGGGGGCGCGGGCGCGGACGACACACCGGCGATCGGGTACGGTGCCGCGATGGCTGACGAGCCCGGTGCCCAGCATCGTCGCGCGATCGGGCTGCTCGTGATGTGCGGGCTGTGCTGGAGCACCGGCGGCGTGTTGATCAAGCTCGTCGACTGGCACCCCGCCGCGATCTGGTCGGCCCGCTGCGCGATCGCCGCGATCGTGTTGTATGCGGTGCGCCGGCCCTCCATGCGCGGCCTGCGCCGCGCCGAGTGGGGCGCCGCCGTGGCGCTCGCGGCGACGACCGGGCTGTTCATCCTCGCCAACAAGCTGACGACCGCCGCGAACGCGATCCTGATCCAGTACTCGGCGCCGGTATGGATCGCGTTGCTCGGCGCGTGGTTCCTCGGCGAGCGCGCGACGCGGCTCGACTGGGTGACGATCGTGCTCGTGCTCGGCGGCATCGTGCTGTTCTTCTTCGACCAGCTCACGTTCGACCACGTCGCCGGCAACCTCGTCGCGCTCGCGGCCGGCATCTGCTTCGCGTTCTCCGCGATGACGCTCCGCCGCGTGGCGACCACCGACCCGGCGGCCGGGCCCGTCGATCCGATGCGCGCGATCGTGCTCGGCAACCTGCTCGGCGCCGTCGTCGGGGCGCCGTTCTGGTTCGCCGCGCCCCTGCCCGACCTCACCGGCTGGAGCGCGCTGCTCGCGCTCGGCGTCATCCAGCAAGGCGCCGCGTACCTCTTCTACTCGCGTGCCGCGCGGCACGCGAGCGCGCTCGAGGCGATGCTCATCCCGATCATCGAGCCGATCCTCTCGCCGATCTGGGTCGCCATCGCGATCGGCGAGCGGCCCGGCCCGTGGGCGATCCTCGGCGGCGTCATCGTGATCGGCGCGGTGACGATGCGCGCCATCGTCGGCCGCCGGTAGCCTCCCGGCTCACGGCCGGCCGCGACTGGCGCCGCGCTCGACCCCGCCGGCGATGATGTGCGCGAGGCGAAGCGGCTCGGGGATGTTGCCGTGGGAGGTGGTGGCGGCGAGGAGCTCGGCCGCTTCGCGGAGCGAGAGCCCGACGCGCTGGACCCACAGGGTGCCGCAGCGCTCGAGCGGGCCATGTCGCTGGATGAGCTGCCACTTCTCGGCGCCACCGCTCGTGCGCTCGATCAGGGCGTGCTTGACGAGGGCCATGCGCGGCTGCTTGCGCACGACGACGAGGACGGGGACGTCGAGGCCCGCCGCGAGGCGGTCGAGATCCACGACGTTGAAGCCGGCGACCGCGATGCCCTGGAGCAGCACCGCCCGGATGTGGTCGGCGAACCGGCTGGTGCGCACGACCTCGATCAGCCGCTCCGTGGCGTTGTTGCCGTCGCGCCTGACCGTGGTGGCGAGCACGCCGTCGAGGCGGGTCCGCGCGCACACGGCCCCGACGACGCGGACGTCGCCGCGGTGCTCCGAGGCGAATGGCGAGTCGTCGAAGCCGACGACGTTGCTGAACGAACGCGCCATCTGCGCGCCGCGTCAGTCCACCTGGTCGAGACCGTCGCCGTCGACCACGCCGTCCCCCGCCATCTCCTGCGAGGAGGGCGTGGACTGCGCCTCGGGGACGTCCGGGCCGGCGGTCGGATCCTCGTCGCCGAGGTCCCAGCCGCCGTCGAGCTCGTCCATCGGCGGCGCGGCCGTCACGCTCTTGGTGCGTACGGTCGGGACCGCGTCATCGGGATCGGCGGGGCGGAACGAGCTGACCGCGGGCAGTGACCCGGCGGTCGCGACCGGCGCCGGCGGCGCGATCGGCGCGGGCGTCTCGATGCCGACTGGCATCTCCGGTGGGAGCCGCGCGGGCCGCGTGATCGCGTCGTGCACCGAGATCGGCGCGGGCGACGTGTCCGGCATCTCCTCGGCGGTTGCGATCGCCGCGGTCGCGCTGCCCGCGGCGTCGGGGACGACGGTGAGCGGCGGCAGCTCCGACGGCACGGCCGCGATCGCGACGGGCGCGATCGGCACCGCCG
>JALZOI010000940.1 GCA_030857245.1 Myxococcota bacterium | reverse complement strand
GCGGTGGACAGCGAGCCTGAGCGGACGTCGGCTTCGACCACGACGACCGCATCGGCGAGCGCGGCGATCAGCCCGTTGCGCTGCGGGAACGTGTGCGGGCGCGGCTCGGTGCCATCCGGGA
The DNA here is from genome assembly GCA_030857245.1 of Myxococcota bacterium. Taxonomy (GTDB): domain Bacteria; phylum Myxococcota_A; class Polyangia; order Haliangiales; family Haliangiaceae; genus JABFXX01. The sequence goes on along the minus strand of JALZOI010000940.1, from coordinate 2,385 downwards.
GCATCGAGAGCAGCCCGCCGCGGTGAGCGACGACCTGCGCGAACAGCGGCGCGTGGCGGCGCGGATACGGCACGTCGACGCCGGTGCCGAGCACCACGGTGGTCGTGCCACCGCCCGCGAGCGCCCCGCGATGGGCGGCACCATCGATGCCGAGCGCGCCACCCGACACGACGTGGACGCCGCGATGGGCGAGGTGCTGCGCGAGCTGGGTGGCTCGCTCCATCCCGTCGCCGGACGCAGCCCGCGATCCGACCACCGCGATCGCCGGACCATCTCCCGGCGCAGCGCCGCGAACGTGCAGCGGTGCGGTCCAGCCGAGCGCTGCGAGGCGCCGCGGGAACGCTCCGGTGGTCAAGACGACGGTGGTCACAGGGGGAATGCAATTAGCGACCTGGACCACGTCCGTCAAGTGCGAGCGTCCTGGCTCTAATGATCTCGGCCGGTTGGGCGACGTCTTTGCCGCGCCCTTCCTTATATACGGTGCGCTCCACACCTGCCTGGCTGACCGGGATCCGGCTCGCGGCGCAACGTCAGCCGCAGATCGACATCGCGCGCGTCCAGCGTGGCCTCGTGGCCACACGCGCGGCACGTCCCCTGCGCACCCTGCCTGGCACCGCAGTCGATGCACACCCACGGCTCCGTCATGACGCCGGACGTAGCAACAGCCCACGCGGATCACAACGACAAACGCGCGACGCGCCCGCTCGGCGCCGCCGCCGGGGCGATCAGTTCGCCTTCTGCATCATCACGAGGTCGCCGATGCTCATCTCCTGCACCGACAGGGTGACGAGCCCGACCGAGACCTTGTCACCGACCTCGACGACCACGATCTCGCCGAGCGCGCGCGCGGGGAACCGGCGATCGTCGCTGCCGATCTCGTTGCTCATCGTCTCCGGCATCGCATCGCCGCGGCGCACCACGAACATCCGGTTGCCGACCTGGACGCCCGAGCTCCGGCCCGCTCCGAGGAAGACCACCTCGCCCTGACCGATCAGCTGATCGTGCGTGAGCATCGCGACGATCGGCGCCTGGACGTCCGCCTTCGCCGGGACCGCTGCGACGTTCTTGAACTTCGTCACCAGCGGACCGACCTTGGCGCCGCGCTGGATCTCGAAGGTCGCGTCGGTGATCATCGCGCGCGCGCGCTTGTCCTCCTTGACGCTCAGCACCTCGATCGTCCCGAGCACCCGGACGTACGAGCCGTACCCCTTGACCGAGCGGCCCGGCTCGTAGACCGAGTAGCGCTTGCCGACCTGCGGGGTCTGGTTCTTCGGGTACGCGAGGTAGACCTGGTCGCCCGTGGTCAGCAGCTCCTTCTCGTCGACGGCGCCGTCGATCACGATCGCCTGATCGAGGTCGGCCTTCTCGACAAAGGCGACGTTGCGGAGGCTGACGTCGGTGCGCTTCGCGGGCGCGGGCACCAGATCGGTGGGCTGGTTATCGGGGCCTGCGCCGATGGGCGGCGGGCCTCCGGGCTGCTGCGCGAACACCCCGCGGGGCAGCAGGCGCACGAGGTCACCGGGATAGATCCAGTGCGGGTTCGTGATCTGCGCGTTGTACGACCAGATCTTCGGCCACTGCCACGGATCGTTGAAGTAGAAGAAGCAGAGGTCCCACAGCGTGTCGCCGCGCCGCACGACGTGGAGCTCGGGCACCGGGCCCGCGTGGAGCGCTACGGGCTCCTGGAAGCCTGACGGATCCGCACCACCGCCGACGTAGTAGCCGGTCGGACCCTGGTCGCCGGCCTGCGGCGTCGTCACCTTGCCGTCGGGACCGACGACGATCACGTTCGGCGCGGCGGGAGCCTGCGGCGCGGCTGGCGCGGGCAGCGGGCCCTGGCTACCGGTCGTGCCGGGGTTGAGCGTCGTCGGCGCGTCCGGAGGAAACACCGGCTGCTGCGCGAGCGCGCTCGTCGGCACCGTCGTCAGGAGGACGGTCGTGATCAACCTGCACTTCACGGCGTCTCCAGTCGCTTCGCGGCGATCACCGCGGGGGGTGTCTTCGGGTAGAGGTTCACGACCTGCTCCAGCACGGCGCGTGCTTTGTCGGCCTGACCGAGCGCCTGATAGCAGTATCCCACCTTGAGGAGTGCATCGGGCACCTTGTTCCCTCGCGGATAGGTCTCGATCACGTTCCGAAATTCGACGAGCGCACGCGGGTAGTCCTGCTGCGCGTAGTGAGCCTCGCCGAGCCAGTACTGCGCGTTGTCGGCGAAGTCATGACGGGGATGCTTGCCGAGGAACCCGCGCAGCGCGGTGATCGCCTCGGCGTGGCTGCCGCCCTTCACGAGCTCGACGGCGACGCGGTAGTCGGCGCCGGCGGCGTCGTCGTGCTCGGCGCTCGCGCGCTCGCGCGGCCGCGGGCGGGCGCTGCGGGCAGCGATGG
>JALZOI010000939.1:1558-2506 GCA_030857245.1 Myxococcota bacterium | reverse complement strand
GCCACCAGCCGCGCCTGCCAGGCGGTCGCGAGCGCGCGCACGGCGAGCTTGGCGACCGCGGGGAGATCGCCGGCGAGCGTGCGCTCCGGCATCGTCTGGTAGAAGTCGACGAGGCGCGCGGCGTCGGCGGCCACGAGCCGGCCGTGCTGCGCCCCCATCTGGGCCTGGGTGCCGGTCAAGCGCGCGACGAACAGCGATCGGGTCATGGCTTCCTTCGCGGGCGCGGGCGCGCCGGTAAGCGGAGCGGATCGAGGATCCGCGCGGTCATCTCCTCGATCACGTCGTCGGCGCGCGCGATCCCGAGCACGTGATGCACGAGCACGCCGTCGACGACGGCCAGCACGAGATCGACGACACGGTCCGGTTCGCACGCGCGGACCTGCTTGCGTGCGATGCCGGCGCGCAGGTCACCGACGAGGGCGTCTCGCGCGGCGAGCACGATCCGGCGCTCGCGATCGAGCACGGTCGCGAAGTCGCGGCCACCGACCGCCCATAACTGGAAGAGCCCGCCGATCAGCTGCGGTCGCTCCCGGTGGAACGCCAGCGTCGCGTCGACCACGGCGTGCAACCGATCGAGCGGGTGATCGACGGCCCGGGTCCGCGCGATCACGGCCGCGGCGAGCGCGCGGTACATCTGCTCGAGCACGGTCTCGAAGACCGCGCCGAGATCCGGGAAGTAGAAGTAGAGCGTCGGCCGCTTCACGCCGAGCGCCTCGGCGAGCTCGCTCATCGACGTCTGCATGCCGCGCGCGCGGAGCACGTCGAACGCCGCGGCGGCGAGCTGGGCACGGCGTGCAAGGTCGGGGCGGCGCGGCATAGCTGACACTCTGTCAGTACAAGAAGCCTGACAGAGTGTCAACGAATGGCGAGGAAGGCGGGGCTCGCGGCGCGGGTATCAGGAAGGTGCCATGGGGGCCCTGCATCGGAGACAGCTCGTCGAGGCCCCTG
>JALZOI010000939.1:0-1458 GCA_030857245.1 Myxococcota bacterium | reverse complement strand
AAGCTCGCGCTTGATGCGCGAGTAGGGCCCCTGAAGCTCGCGCTTGATGCGCGAGTAGGGCCCCTGAAGCTCGCGCTTGATGCGCGAGTAGGGCCCCTGAAGCTCGCGCTTGATGCGCGAGTAGGGCCCCTGAAGCTCGCGCTTGATGCGCGAGTAGGGCGCCGTCGAAACGGTGCCCGCCTCGCCCCCGCTCGCAGGTGCCTCGTGTACGCTCACCCTACCTCGTGGAGCTGAGCGTCGTGAGCCGCGATGAAGTGGTACTGCAGCGGCCGGAAGACCTGCGCTTCCTGGTGCCGGTCTTCCACACGCCGACGGCGTGTCCGGGGGCGGCGACCGCCTACCTCCTGCGCCGGATCGCGTATCGCGCGGGCGCCTACGCCCCCGGCATCCAGGAGTTCATGTTCCACGAGCTCAACACGTCCCGCGAAGGCGGCACCCTCGAGAAGGTGCAGCGCTGGTTCGCGGGCCGCGTGTCGTCGCTCCACGAGCTCGGCTACCGCCTGCAGTGCCGCCGCGTCACCACGCCGACCGCCGCGATCCTCGACTGGGTCAAGGCCGGCCGCGGCTACCGCGGCGCGATGCTGCCCACCAACTTCAAGAAGCTCCATCCGATCCCGGGCGCGGCCGGCCAGGACGTCCTCGACGACGCCGTCGCCCACGCCGTCGGCATCACGATCGATCGCATCGACACCCAGGGCGACGAAGATCTCGTGATGATCGATCCATGGCCCGGCGTGAAGGGCGATGCCCGCGACAAGGCGACGGTCCACACCGCCATCGAGTCCGCGCACCGCGACCGCAACTATCACGCGCTCGTCTACTACTGGGTCGGCTGGTCGTAGCCTAGCGCGGTAGCAGCGCGAGCCCGGTCGGCGCATGGACGTCGCCGACGAGGACGAGCGTGCCGGTCAGCCAGCCCACCCACGGCTTGCCGAGGACGTCGTGCCGCCACGTGGTCAGCGCCGGCAGCGCCCGCGCCGCAGCGAGGCCGCCCTCGTCGACCATGCGCGCGAACTCCTCGGCGTCGGCGCGGGTGGCGAGCAGGCGGGCCGCGACGCCGGTCTGCTCGGCGACGATCTGCACGATCGCGAGGAGCATGTCCGACCACCGCTGCGCCCGGGGGCTGGGAGCTCGGGACATCGGGGTCGGCGCGACCTCCGTTGGCGGCGCGTTCGCGAGGGTCCTGACGATGTCAGCGGCCCGCTGCGTCGCGAGCGGCGAGACGCCCTTCGCGGTGCGCACGTCATCCTCGCGGCGGGGCGCATGCCGCGCGAGATCCACGAGGGACTTGTCGTTGAGCACCTGGCCGAGCGGCCGGTCGAGCTCGATCGCCACGCGCTGCCGCCACGCCGCCAGCGCGATCACGTTCGCCAGCGCGGCGGCATCGAGGCCGCGCAACCCACCGACGTTGCGCCACGCCGTCTCGGGCGTGACCTGCGTGGCCGCGGTGGCCTCGGC
>JALZOI010000938.1 GCA_030857245.1 Myxococcota bacterium | reverse complement strand
CCGCCGCATCGGCCCGCGAGGGCGCCGCGATCCGCGCGCTGGCGGCGAGCCGCTCGGCCGCGGCGTCGAGCTCGAGCGCCGGCTCGTCCTGCAGCCAGCCGATGATCGTGGTGCGATGTTCGGCGAGCCGCTGGTTGTGCTCGAGGCGGTCGAGCTGCGAGAGGGCGTAGCGCCCGAAGCTGCCGTAGATCTCGAGCGACAGGAACGCGGCCCGCATCGCGACGAGCTCGGCGCCCAGGGGATCGACCATGCCGGGATCCGCGAACAGCATCTCGAGCGTGTTCGGATCCGCCCGCAGCGCCTGGCGGATCGCTTTGCCGAGCTCCCAGTAGCTCTGCGAACCGTCGAGAGACACGAGATCGAGCGGCGGCTCGACGAGGCCGGTCAGCCACGGCAGCGGGAGCACGAAGACGCCACGGCGGTCCTCGTCGGAGCCCTCGTGGGCCACGCCCCAGGCGCGCGAGCCCACGACGGTGTCGACCACCACGCACGGCCGGAGCTGGTCCCAGGCCGCGGCCCGCCGCCGGGCATAGCGCTGGACCCCGAGCTTGCGCGGCGTGACCTCGGCGCGCAGGTACGTCGCGGTCTTGCCGTCGAGGAACACCACCTCCACGCGATCGCCGTCGAGCCGCTTGACCCGCCCGGTCGCGCCCTGCGGTCGGAGCTCGCCCGCGACGGTGCGGTCGACGCGGGTCGTGACCTCGGTCCCGGTGGGCAGCGGCACCGCCTGCGGATCGAGATCCTGGAGCCCGCCGAGGCGCGTCATGACCTGACTCTGCCACGATCGGCTACGCTCGCGTCGTGCGGCACCTCGTCATCCGCCTGCTCGCGCTGGCCTCTGCGGCCGGCGGTCCGCTCTATCTCTACGACCAGCTCAAGCGCGGGCCGCAGGACTGGCGGATCTTCGCGTTCTGCTTCGCGCCGATCGCGATGATGATCTTCGGATCGCTGTCGTTTGGCGATCCGCCGGGCGCCAGGACGGTGCGCGTCGCCGTCCGGCTCGGCCTGTTCGGCGCGATCGCGCTCGCGATGATGAACGCCTACACCGCGTACCGCCTCGTCACCGGGCCGCTGCCGGAGCGCTTCCTGCTGATCCTCGCCGGCATGGCGGTCGGCTTCCTGACGAGCGGGCTCTACATCGAGCTCGCGCGCCGCTTCCTCGGTCGCCCGCGTCACGGCGACCTCTCGGGCGACGGCTCGGGCGAATAGCCGCGTCGCGGCGCGAGTTAGATCTCCGTGGCGCGCAAGAAGCACCGGCTGCGTGGCGCAGTGCTCGCGCTCGTCGCGCTCGTAGCGGTCGCCGCGGCGACCACCGCGTTCGTCATCTGGCAGAGCGGCCGCGATCGTGGGGGCGACGTGATGCCGTGTCAGACCGGGCCGACCGTGCCGGGCATCGACGTCTCGTACTACCAGCAGGACGTCGCGTGGAAGCGCGTGCGCGCCGCCGGCGTGCGGTTCGCGTTCGTCCGCGTCTCGGACGGGCTCACCGTCCGCGACACCCGCTTCGCCACGAACTGGGCGGGCGCGAAGCGTGCCGGGATCCTGCGCGGGGCGTATCAGTACTTCCGTCCCGAGCAGAGCGCGCTGGCCCAGGCCGACCTCATGATCGCGACGCTGCGCCGCGATCGCGGCGAGCTGCCGCCGGTGATCGACGTCGAGAGCGAGGGTGGCAAGGCGCCCGCGCCGCTGGTCGCAGCGGTCCAGCTGTGGGTCGCGCGCGTGCGCGATCAGCTCGGCGTCGAGCCGATCGTCTACACCGGCCCCGAGTTCTGGCGCGACCGCGCCGGGGGCGCCGACCTGACGCGCCAGCCGCTGTGGATCGCGCACTACACGCGGGGCTGCCCGACCGTCCCCCGACCCTGGACGCGCTGGCACTTCTGGCAGCACACGGACAACGGGCGCGTGCCGGGCATCGAAGGCGCCGTCGATCTCGACCTGTTCGCCGGGACCTACGACGAGCTCGAGGCGTTCGCGCGCGCCGCGACTCGAACGTCCGCATCGCGGTGAGCTTCGCCCGGTGGCGCCTATCGGGCGCGCGGGCGCCGAGCGCGGAGGACGCGCGCTGCCGGCAGATCCCGCGCACCGCTCCGCGACCGCAGCGCCTGCTCCCGTGCGTGTCGCGACCGGGTCCCATGGATCGCGAGCGCGAGGCCGAAGCCGCCGATGCCGAGCCCGAGGAACAGCACCGAGAAGCCGGCCGGCGCGCCCATCAAGCCGATGGTCCCGCCGACCGTCGTCATCAGGATCCCGAGCAGGACGATCAGGATGCCATGGGATCGCAGGTGGCTCGCCATCGCTCCTCGAGCCTACCAGGTGCCGCCAGGTAACGCGCGAACGTCGTCGTGCCGAGCGCCGGCGCGATCACGTCGTGCGTCGCGAGCAGCGCCGCGAACCGCGCGAACTGGCCCATCCGCGGGTGCACCACCGCGAGTGCCGCTCCCGCCGCGCCCGCGAGCCAGGCGGGGATGCTCCGCCGCTTCACCGCGCGACCGGCGAGCGCCGCGATCCGCTCGAAGAC
>JALZOI010000937.1 GCA_030857245.1 Myxococcota bacterium | reverse complement strand
TGACCCAACTGATGCGCGCACTCACTCGTCACGAGAACTCCACGCCCGCTGTTGCAACGCGAACGAAGGCCGCGTAGTGATCACCCCGACCGCCACCGAGATTCAACAGTCGACGGGACATCGCCGCGGAACTCAAATTGTTGGGGTGCGCACATCTCCGGCAGCCCGTCCGGGCCAACACGCTTCGTGCGCTTGGTCGGCAACGGGGCGCTGGCTTCGTCTACGTCGCCCTGCGATGACCACACATATTCGCGCTGTCCGCTGCCCTCGTCTCCGGCACGCTTGTGTTCTTCCACGGCGCCGAAGCATTGGATGGGGCCGGCCGCAAGCGCCGCACCCGAACGTCCGCTGTCGCGCGTGCCGTCCGGGGCCGAGGCGCCTTGCGCGACCGCCGCACCGGCAGCATCCGCCTCACGCTCCAGGGACTCGTCTGCATTGACGGCGGCGCCGCTCGCCTGTGCCCCCGCCACCCGCGACTGACGCTGCTGGACGACGTGGGCGAGCTCATGGCCTAGCAGCTGTTTCCCCTCTGTCGTCGCTGGGTCGCCACGTCCTGCCGCAAGGTGAATGTCTTCGCCTTGGGTAAACGCATGCACGCCCATCGCGTCGGCGCGACCAGTCTGGTGAACGCGCACCGTAGCGAAGTCTGTACCAAACGCGGGCCCCATCGCGCGGACCGCGTCCTGAGGTGTCTGCCCGATGACGCTCGGGATCTCGCCGAGCGATTGGTCACGGAAGCTCGGTGTCGCCGTCGCATTGCGCAGACCTGGCTGCACACCGAGCTCTCCGAGCGCTTGCTGCGCGAAGTCCGCCTGCATCGAAGGGTCAACGACGGCTTGCTCAGCCGTGTCCACGTCCGGTGCGGCCTGCTGGTGTTCGCTTGGTGCGTGCGCTCTCGACATCACAACCTCCTCACAACGATCCCGACGTCGGAACATAGCCCATGGACAGGTACTCGCTTCGTGCAGCCGCGACGAGGGTGGCTTGGTCGATGGCCGGCCGGCGTTGCGCCGCGGCCAGGAACGCAGCCGCGAGCGCGGCGTTTCGGATGTTGGCTCCCGTCATTTTCGGGAACTGCCGCGCGAGCGCGCGCTCATCAATGTCCGGGGCAAGCGGCGCGCCCTCGGAGTCGATCATCCGCTGCCACAGCAGCGTGCGCTCGTGTTCCTCCGGAGGCTGGAAGACAATGTGCGCCGCGAGCCTTCGCTTGAATGCTTTGTCGATGCTGCCATCGAGGTTCGTCGTGAGGATCGCGATCCCATGGAAGTTCTCGATCCGCTGCGGCAGAAAGTTCACCTCGAGGTTTGCATAGCGATCCGTCGAAGTCTTCATCTCGCGCGTGCGTTTGCCGAACAGCGAGTCAGCCTCGTCGAAGAGTAGCACTGCGTGCCCATCCTCCGCCGCGTCGAAGAGCTTGGAGAGCTGCTTCTCGCTCTCACCGATCCACTTCGAGACGACCTTGCTGAGATCGACCGGGTAGAGCTCGAGCCCGAGCTGGTTCGCGATCAGTCCTGCGACCATCATCTTACCGGTCCCGGGTGCACCGGAGAACATGGCCGCGACCCCGGTGCCGCGTGGCATCTTCGCGCGGTAGCCCCACTGCTCGTAAACGAGGTGTGAACTTCGCCGGTTCCTACGGTCCTCGGCCACCAGTGCGGAGAACTCGGGCGCGAGGAGTGCGCTGCGTGCGTGACACCGGCCTGACACCGGCGTGATAGGCGGGCGGCGCCCCCGCCGACGCGCTCGGCGGACCGCTCGGCGGACGCGCCCGTCGTCGCGCTTGTCGAGCGCGCGCGTCGAGGCGCCGGCGAGGGGCCGCGCTCGGCCTGCCGATCCGAGCGGGTCACTCGAGCGGGTGACCCGCGGCAGGGTCGTCACGATCTCGGGGTCGACCCTGTGCCCAGGGCAGGCACGGAGTCGTCACGCGTACGAAGCCCAACGTCTCGGCCTCGCGCGATCGGCCGCGCGCGCCCGGAGCGCAGGGCGACGGGACGCATGGCGGACTCCGAACACGAGCAGCAGCAACACAGGTCCGGGCGGCAGCGCGCCGGCGACGTCTCGCGCGAGCAGCCCGCGGCGACGCCGGGGCGGACGTCGAACACGCACCGCCTCTCGGCGGCGGCGAGCGATCCCGTCCACGAGCTGAGCCGCAGCGTCGACGAGGTCCGCCGTCAGCTCCCGATCCTCGATGAGGCGAATCGAAGACGCGACCCGCATGCATCCCGCGCGGCGGCATCGACGGTGAAGGCTGGGTTGAGGACCGCGCGCGAGGTCCGCGACCGTGCCCCGCAGGCCACCGACGCGGAGGCGCCGGCGCTGCACGCGACCGTCGACGAGCTGGCCGCTGAAGCGGAGCCGCTGCTGGCCGCCGCCTTTCAGCCCAGTCCGGCCGCGATCACCGAGTCCAGGCGTGGGGCCGGCGCGCGGTTCGTCGCCCTGGTCGGCGCGGGTCCGATGCAGGACACCGCGCAGCGCCCGCGCTGGGACCAGGAAGTCGCGGCGTGGCAGGGCGCGCGCAGCGC
>JALZOI010000936.1 GCA_030857245.1 Myxococcota bacterium | reverse complement strand
CCACGCGCCGACGCTGAGCTCGTCGAGGGCGGGCGCCGCGGCCGCCGTGGCAGCGGCGCCCGCCGGGATCGTCCGGGTCATCCGCTGGATCCGGCGGGCGGCGCGCCATTGCGCGAACGCGGTGGCGATGTTGGCGAGCAGGCCCCGCGCCTCCTCGTCGAGCAGCAGCCGCCCCTCGCGGCGCTGCGGAACCGTCGCGACCTCGAGCTCGGCCGCGAGCGCGACGATCCGCGGCTGACCGACCGACAGCCACTGCCCACCGAGATCGACGATCGCGCCGCCGACCCGTCCACCGTGCAGCCGGCCGCCCACCCGCTCACGCGCCTCGAGCACTCGCACCGTCGCACCGGCCGCGGCGAGCCGCCGCGCACAGATCAGGCCCGAGAGCCCGGCGCCCACGACGACCGCGTCGATCACGACGCCCAGATGCGAACGCGCGCGCCCCAGCGCAGGAACCACAGCACCGCCGCCATGCGCTTCGGGAACGTGTGGCGGATCGGCCGCTTGCGCATGCAGCGCTCGATCACCGCGGCTGCGCGGTCGGCGGTGATCAGGAACGGCCGCGGCCCCGACGCGCTCGACATCGCGGTGTCCACGAACCCGAACCGGAGGTTCGTGATCGCGACGCCGTGCGGTCGGCACGCCAGCGCGAGGCCCTCGAGGTACGACGACATGCCGGCCTTCGACGCGGCGTAGCTCGGGGCGTCGGCCTGGATGATCCGGTCCGCCTGGCTCGACAGCCCGATCAGGTGGCCGGCGCCGGCGGCGATCATGCGGGGCACGATCACCTCCGCGGTGATCACGGCGCCGACGAGGTTCGTCACGAACACCGCCGCGTCACGGGTGAGGTCGGGCAGCGCGAGCTCGTGACCGATGCCCGCCGCGTAGATGCAGAGCTCGGGCGTGACCTCGACCGCGGCCGTCAGCAGCGCGCGATAGCCGGGCTCCGCGACGTCGGCGATCACGTGGCGATAGCCGGTGGCCGCCAGCGGCGACGGCCGGCGGGCGAACCCGGTGACCGACCAGCCCGCGGCGACCAGCCGCTGGCTGATCGCGAGGCCGATGCCCGTCGACGCACCGACGACGATCGCGCTGGGCACTCGCCGATACTACGCCCGGTCGCGACTCGCGCGAGCCGGTCCGCAGCTCGATCAGAAGCCGAAGCTGGCGAACCCGTCGAGCGTCAGCCACGCGTCGTCGCCGTCCTCGATGCTCGCGGTCGAGTAGCCGAGCGAGGCGCCGATCCCGATGCTCGGAGTGACCGCGAAGATCGCGCCGGCGCGAAGGCCGATCCCGAGGCCGGACTCCGACTCCGAGCCCCCGGGGGTGTCGACCGAGATCGTGGCGAACTCGAGGTGCGCCTCGCCGAAGAGCTTCATCGTCGGCGAGACCGGCCGCGAGTAGCGCGCGCCCGCGTTGAAGTCGTAGTGCGTGAGCGAGAAGCCTTCGGGGGCGTCTGCGTACTGCACCGGGATGTAGCGCAGCCCGGCGAACACGCTGATGTTCGGGGCCACGGTGTAGCCGAACTGCAGGTGGATACCGAGCGAGGTGTCCGCGCCATCGAAGTCGCCCTGCGGGAAGCCGATGATCAGGCCCGCGTCCAGGCGCATCAGCGGCTCCGCGGGCGCGGTCACCATCGATCCGCCCGACGGTAGCGGCGGCGGTGGCGGCGGCGGCTGCGCGATCGCGGTCAGCGGCAGCGAGACAGCCAGTAGCGAGCAGCCCAGGACGTTGCGCATGTGATCGGAGAATTGCTCATGCCGGTCGGGACCTCAAGAACATGCACCACTTCTCGTCGCCGCGGCGCGCGGCTCGACTGGCGTGCCGTCCGCGCGGCGGGTTCGCGTCGCGGTTCTTGATGCAGCGCCGGGCGGGCGCGAGCACGACGGCAGCCGCGCGACCGCCGAGCCCGGCACGTCGGTGCTCTCATCCTTCGTATAGAGTACGGGGGTGTCGCGCCCCCCGCGAGCCTGGCGGCTGCTCGCCGGTGAGGACGGCCCCCTGCGTCCCGGCCTCCCGATCGCCGAGCTGCTCGCGCCGCTGCCCCTGCTCGTGCTGGCGATCCTCATCGTCAACGACTGGGTGCTCAAGCCGACCGAGCTGCCGCGCTGGCTGACCGGCAAGCTCAGCGACTTCGCGGGGCTCGCGGTGTTCCCGCTGGTCGCGACGGCCGCGCTCGATCTCGTGCTCGCCGGCGTCGCGCGGCTCGGCGTCGCTGTCGACTTCACGCTGCGGCGGTGGAAGCTCGCCGTGATGATCGCGCTGACCGGCGCGGTGTTCGCCGCGATGAAGCTCGTGCCCGCGATCGCCGAGGCCGTGGCGGGCGTGCTCGGCTTCGCGTTCGGGCGCGCGTACGTGATGCCGGATCCGTGGGACCTCCTCGCGCTGCCCGCCCTGGGCTTCGCGTGGTGGCACGGCCGCCGCACGCTCGCGCGAGGCTCGTACGGCCGGCTCGCGTGGGCCGCGCGCACGCATGCGCGACAGGGCTCGATCGGAGCGGTGTTCCCCGACGCCCTCGCGTGC
>JALZOI010000935.1 GCA_030857245.1 Myxococcota bacterium | reverse complement strand
GGGCGACCAGCGGCGGCTGCACGGACGGGCGCGGGCTCCGCCGCACGGCTCCGTCACTGCCGCCGTCCCCCCAGCTCGGCGGCGCGGTCGGCTGCCAGGCGCCGCTCGGGACGGCGCGGTGGGTGCCCGATCCCGTGATCGGCGTCCACTGCTCGGGCGCGAGGTGCGCGGTGGCCTGCTGCAGCGCGGCGCTCATCGCGTGGGTCGTCGCGAATCGCTGATCCGGCGCCTTCGCGAGCGCCGTCAGGATCACGTGCTCGAGCTCTGCCGGGAGATCGTGGCGCAGCGCGCGCGGCGACGGCGGAGGTGCCTCGACGTGCTGGCGCAAGAGGTCGAACAACGACTCGGCCTGGAACGGCTTCTGCCCGGTCGCGCACTCGAACAGGATCACGCCGATCGCGTAGAGATCGGCGCGGTGATCGACGGGCCGTCCGGCGGCCTGCTCCGGCGCCATGTAGTGCGGCGTGCCGAGCAGCGAGCCCGTCCGCGTCGAGCTCCCGCTCGTCAGGTCGGTGAGCTTGGCGATGCCGAAGTCGAGGACCTTCGGACGCCCGGACGGCATCACGAAGATGTTGTCGGGCTTGAGATCGCGATGGACGACGCCCTTGCCGTGCGCGGCGCCGAGGGCATCGAGCACCTCGACCGCGAGCCGGGCGAGGCCGCCGAGGGGCAGCGGCGCCTGCGAGCTGACGGCATGCTCGATGATCGACGCGAGCGGCACCCCATCGAGGTACTCCATGATGATGTACGGCCGGCCGTCCGGCAGCATCGCGAGATCGAGGACGTTGACGATGCTCTCGTGCCGGATCAGGTTGACGGCCTTCGCCTCGGCGAAGAATCGCTCGACGAGATCGCGCCGATCGCTGCACTCGCGCGACAGCACCTTGATCGCGACGCGGCTGCCGATCGTCGGCTGCACGCCCTTGTAGACGCGGCCCATGCCGCCGATCCCGAGCAGCCGGGCGACCCGGTAGGCGCCGATCGTGGTGCCGAGCAGCAGGTCCTCGCCGATCGGCTGGACCGCGACCCCGTCGGCCGGACACCGGCCCTCGAGGGGGAGCGAGCCACCACACTCGGGGCACACGAACATCCAGCGACGATATCACCGCGCTCCGTCCGGGTCCCGGCCAGGCTCGTCCGGCCGGCGTCCACCACGCCGCGCAAGTGCCTGATGACAGTGCGTTCGACTTGCTGGCGCGAGGCTTGCTGAGGGAGTCCGCATGGATGACGGGGTGATCGATGATGCATTGCCGCTCGTGCCGATCCGGAGCGAGCGTCCGCGCGAGCGCGTCTGGCGGCGCGGCACCGGCGCGGTCGGTGATGCCGAGCTGCTCGCGATGGTGCTCGGCACCGGCGTCCGCGATCATCCGGTGCTCGCGGTCGCCGCCGAGCTCGTGCGGTCCGCGGGTGGGGTCGCGGCGCTCTCGCGCTCGACGCCGCGCGAGCTCGCGCAGGTCACGGGCATCGGCGCGGCGCGGGCGACGCGTGTGGCAGCGGCCTTCGAGCTCGGGCGCCGCGCCGTCGAGCTCGTGCACCACCGCGAGACGGTGGGCCGCCCCGAGGATGTCTATCGCATCGTCGCGCCGCGGCTCGCGGGCCTGACGCAGGAGGTGTTCATCGTGATCGGCGTCGACATTCGCAATGGCCTGCTCGATGTCGTCGAGGTGGCGCGCGGCTCGGTCTCCGGGGTCGAGGTCCATCCGCGCGAGGTGTTCCGCCCGCTCGTGCGGATGGCCGCGGCCGGCGGCGTGCTCGTGCACAACCATCCGTCCGGTGATCCGACGCCGAGCCCCGAGGACGCCGCGCTGACGCGACGCCTGCGCGAGGTCGGGACGTTGATCGGGATCCCGATCATCGACCACGTCGTGATCGGCGACCACTCGTTTCGCTCGCTCGGCGAGTGGCTCGGCCCCGAGCTCGACGGTCCGAGCTCACTCGATCCAGACGATGCCGCGGGAGGTCACCGCCGGCGCATCGATCATGGCATGCCCGCGCGATAGCCCGAGCTCCGGCGCGTCGTCGAGGGCGAACGCCAGCCGCACCGGTCCGGGCGACGGCCCGACGCCGACGCGCACCGGCACCGTCGCGAGCACGTTGAACAGCTGCGCCGGCCCGTCGCCGAGCACTGCCTCGATCGGTTCGTCGCCGTCGAGCTCCACGATCGCGCCGCGCTGCGCGAGCCGGTAGCACCGTGCGGCGGTCCGTAGCTCGATCGCGCCCGCGCCCGCGAGCACCGACCATCGTCGATGCCCGGGAAACCGCGAGAACGGCCCATCGCGCTCGATCCCGGCGAGGCTCGCACGCACGGCGAACCTCGCGCTGCCCGGCGGCCAGCGCGCCAGCTCGTACGTCAGGCCACCGCCCCACGCCACGGGCTCTCGCAGCTCGACCGCCGAGCGGCGGCCGTCGACGATCACGTGCACGCGGGGCACTGGCTCCATGCGCTCCGCCTACGCGCGCCCTGCCGGAGGTCCGGGTCGCGCGGCGCGCGGCCGCTCGGCGGCGCGCACCAGCTTGACGAGCC
>JALZOI010000017.1 GCA_030857245.1 Myxococcota bacterium | reverse complement strand
GCAGCAGCGCCGCGACGGCCAGCGGCCAGCGGCGGGCCGCCGGCGCGAACCGGCGGCGCCGCTCGGCGATCACCGCATCCCGCAGCGCCTGCATCGACGGCCAGCGCTCCGCCGCATCCTTCGCGAGCGCACGCTGCACGATCGCCTCGACGGGATCGGGGACGCCGGCGAGCGGCGGTGGCGCCTGCGTCGTGATCTGCGTGAACAGCTCGTCCAGCGACGTCGCGGTGTACGGCGGCTTGCCGGCGAGGAGCTCGTACGCGAGCACGCCGACCGAGAACACCTCCGACCGCTCGTCGGGCAGCGCCCCGGCGAGCTGCTCGGGAGCCATGTAGATCGGCGTGCCGAGCAGCTGGCCCGCGTGGGTCCGGTAGCTCGCGAGATCGCCGCTCGCGTGGGTCGCCTCGAGCTCCGCGGCGCTGGGGCGATCGCGGCCCGAGCCACCCGACCGGGTCGCCGCGAGCGAGGCCGCGCGATCGGCGGCCGGCAGGGCGCCCGACTCGCTCGCCATCGTCTCGTCGAGGGCGATCCGGGTCTCGCTCGCCGACGGCGCGATCCGCAACCGGTTGGGAGCCCGGCCCCCGAGCGGCTCGAGCGCGCGGTTCGGACCCAACCCGAGCTTGGCGAGGCCGAAGTCGAGGACCTTGATGCCGTCGTCGGTCACCATGATGTTGGCGGCCTTGATGTCGCGGTGCAGGACACCCTTCGCGTGCGCGGCGACGAGGGCATCGGCGACCTGCGCGATCCAGCTCAGCGCCAGCTCGAGCTTCGGCGGCCCGTGCTGGCGCAGGGTCTCCGACAGCGTGCGGCCTTCGACGAGCTCCATCACGAGGATGTCGGCTCCCGCGTGCGTGACGATGTCGAACAGCGTCACCACGTTGGCGTGCCGGATCGCCGCGGCGGCGCGGGCCTCGCGCAGCACGCGGGCTCGCCGCTCGACGTCACCGGCGGCATCATCGGGGAGCACCTTGACGGCGACGTAGCGATCGAGCCGCTCGTCGCGGGCGCGCCACACCTCGCCCATCGCGCCGCGCCCGAGCTCCGAGATGAGCCGGTACGGTCCGATCAGGTCGCCGGCCTCGGGCACCTAGCTGCCGAGCGTCACGGTGCACGCGGGCGAGCGGCCGCGGTTGCCGGCGGCGTCGAACGCGCTGCCGACGAGCTGGTTCGCGCCGGTGACGAGCGTGATCGCCTTCGCCCCGCTGACCTCGAACACCGTCGCGCCGACGCTGCTGGTGACATCGAGCAGCGTGCGCACGGCCCCCGGAGCATCGACGCGGAGCACGAGCTGGACGCCCGGCGTGGCGGCGTCGACGTCACTCGCGGAGGTGACGTGCACGCCGCACACGGCCGCGGGCTCGACGAGCGAGACCGTGACGACCGGCGGCTGGTCATCGAAGGTGAACGCCGCCACCGTCTGCGTGATGAGCCCGCTCGCGGTCGTGACGCGGAAGCTGCACGTGGTCGTCGTCTCGCACGGCGAGCTCGCGCAGATCGTCGGGCGGAGCGTCAGCTGCCCGCTCGGCGAGAGCTCGCCGCCGGGTGCGTCGAGGCCGCACGTCGAGGTGACCGCGCGGCCGGCGCAGGCCGGCGACGCGACGAGCGTGACGTCGAGCTGCGAGCCGTCCGCGGCCAGCGCGTTGGCGTCGCGCGTGACCGTGGCTGCCGGCGCGGTCACGGCGAGATCGCAGGCATCGAAGCTGACCTCGTACGTCTCGACCGCGGTGCACGCGTTGCCGGCATGATCCTGCGCACCGAGCGCGAGCTCGAACCGCGCCGGCGTGGTGGCAGGCAGCAGCGTCGCCGCGGCGGTCATCGCGCCGCTCGCATCGATCGGGGTGGTCACCGCCAGCTGCGGCGTCCCGGTGATGGGTGGGTCGATCGGCGTGACCGTCAGCGTCGTCGGTTCGCCCTCGACGTCATCGCCCGTGACGAGCGCGGCCACCGCGAGCTGGACGCCGTCGCCGAGGTTGCCATTGTCGTCGAACCGCGGCGTGATCGTCGAGCCGCCGAGCGGTCGCGTGAAGCGGCAGACCGGCGGCGTGGTGTCGACGAGCGCGAGCACCGGCAGCGCGGCCGCACCGGCAGCGCCCGGCCCGCGACAGCTGGCGCGCAGCACGAGCAAGCCGTCGGCGAACGTGCGCGCGAAGCGCGCGGTCCCATCGGACGCGGCGAGGCTCTCGTCGAGGATGACGTCGCCGGCGGTCGTGGTGTGCACGAGCTCGACCGTCCAGCCCGGCCGGGTGGTGACCACGGCCGTGGCCTGATAGCCCGGCGCGCCCGGGTCCGGATCGGTGATCGAGCCGAGCACGCCGAGCGGCGCGTAGTACGGATTCGCGGCCGGCGCCGGGCTCAGCACGAGCGTGCACGCCGGCCGGTCCGTGATCACGTCGACGATCTGCTCGTCGACGGCCGCGCCGCACGAGGTGTCGACCGAGGCGCGCAGCGTCGTCCGCGGCCCGGTGACGGCGACCG
Source organism: Myxococcota bacterium (assembly GCA_030857245.1). Classification (GTDB taxonomy): domain Bacteria; phylum Myxococcota_A; class Polyangia; order Haliangiales; family Haliangiaceae; genus JABFXX01. Next base: position 23,219 of record JALZOI010000017.1, on the reverse strand, counting down.
CCTGGAACACCACGCTGCCGACGGCGTCGACGCCGCCGTCGTGCGTGGCCGTGATGGCGCCGGTCGCGTCCTCGACCTCGAGGTGCACGCTCTCGCCGGGGGCGAGCGAGGTCTTGACGGTGATGTCGGCCTGGACCCCGGCCGTGGAGCCATCGTCAGCGCGCGTGATTTGCGAGGTCTGGATCGCGACGAACACGGCGGACTGGCAGATCGGCGGATCGCCGCACGCTGCGCTCAGCGCCAGCGCGATGACTCCAGGGAGTGCTCCCAGGCCTCTCATCGACGCTGATGGTACGCCCGGATCGCCGGTGCCTCCAAGTTCGGAACGCCGGCGCACCGCGGCGCGCACGTCCCGCACGTCAGGGTGCCTGCAGGAACTCGACGAGCGCGGCGTTGAACGACGCGGGGTCCTGCCACAGCGCGAAGTGGCTCGTGGCCGCGAACACGACCAGGCGCGCGGCGGGCATCAGCAGGACCATCTCCTCGAGGTGGTCCTGCAAGATGATCTCGTCGTGGTCGCCGACGGCGATCACCGCCGGGGCGGTGATCGTGCGGATCTGCGCCTTCGTGAAGCCTCCCGGGCTGCGCCAGATCGGGAGCAGCGACGCCACCACCGCGGCGTAGCGCTTCGGTGTCTTCGACAGCTGCTGGTAGTCCTTCCGGCACTTCGCCGCGTACGCCGCGAACGTGCGCGACGACGTGCCCTTGCGCGGCTTGCGGCCGGCGCTGTTGAAGTTCGTGCCGAACACGAACAGCCGCTCGACGCGGGTCGGCTCGTGGATCGCGAGGTCGAGCGCGATCGCGCCCCCATCACTCCAGCCGACGAGCGCCGCGCGGTCGAGCTTCAGGTGGTCCATCACCGCGAGCACGTCGCCCGCCATCACGTGGTACGTGAGCCGCTGCGTGCCGAGCGTGCTGCGGCCCTGCCCGCGGCTGTCGATCGCGATGACGGTGCGGTGCGCGACCAGCGCCGGCACCTGGTGCGCGAAGTGATCCGCGTTGCCGAGCCCGCCGTGCAGGAGGATCACCGGCGGGCCCTTGCCGTACGTCGCGTAGTAGATGCGCCCGCCGCCACGGTCGACGAACCCGGTCGTCGTCGCCTTCGGCATCGCGGGCGGCAACGGCAGCGTCTCCCAGCGCGGCGCAAGCTTGCGCGCGGGCGCGGCGGCGGCCGGCGCCAGCGCGAGCGTCACGTACCCGAGCACGAGCGCGAGCACCAGGGACGGCCGCGCCATCGCCGCATGATGCGGTAGTGGCGGCGGCATTGCCAGCGGCGTCGATCGAGCGACCCGGCCGGCGGTCCGGCGTGCGGGTCAGCTGCCCGGCACGAGCGCGAGCGACAGCCCGAAGTCGACGTCGGTCGGGTCGCCGTCGGCGTCCTTCGGCAGCGGGAACCGCCAGCTCGTCATCTGGTTCGTGATGCAGCGATCGACCTCGGCCGTCAGCCCGCGCGCCGAGGGCGCGCTCACCCGGCCACGCTCGTCGACCGTGAACGCCACCGCGACCTTGCCGCCGAGCGTCGCGTCGGTGGCGAGGCCTTGCTTGTAGCAGCGCTGCAGCCCGGGCAGGTAGTCGCGCTGGATCTTGGCGAGCAGCACCGCCGCCGTCAGCGTCCCGCTCGGATCGGGCTTGATCGTCGGGCGCAGGTCGATGCGGCCGCGCGGCCCGCGCTCCTCGGGACGCTGCTGGGCGAGCCCGCTCGGCGCGTCGATCCGCGGCGTGGCGCCATCACCGACGCCCTCGCGATCACGGCTGCGGAAGCCGCCGGTGTCGCTACCGACGCGGACCGTGCGGCCACCATCGCGGATGTCGGCGAGCTGCTGCCCGAGATCCGCGCCCGGCAGCCGCCCGCGCATCTCGCCGGGGCCGCCCCGTGCCGGGTCACTACCGGTCAGGATCTGCGCGAAGCGATCCGCATCGCTCGCGGTGGGCAGCACCGGCGGCCGGCCCGGCATCGCCACGCGGGGTGCCGGCACGATCGCACGGGGCGTCTGGACGGGCGCCACCGGGGTCGCGGCACCGGGCGCGCTCGGCTGCATCGGATCGGCGATCACGGGATCGTCAGGCAGCGTGATCGCGTAGGTGTCCTGCCGGTACGCCGTCGCGAGTGGTGCTTCAGCCCGCACCGGCTCCTCGACCTCGGTGACCCAGGCCCACGCACCGATCGCGAGGTGGACGACGAGCGACCCGCCGACGATGACCGCGAGCCGGCGATCGATGCGATCCCCGAACGTCGCCCGGAGCGCAGCCGGCAGCGGGAGCCGCGGCGCGATCGCGGGCGCCGCGATCTCCTGGAACAGCAAGGTCGCCTCGCCGATGGCCAGCCGGCCGCGCGCACCCTCGCCGATCGGCAGGGCCGCCGGGTCGGTGCCGGTGACTCCGATGACGCGCATCCCGGGCACCGGGCGGAGTACGAAGCGCCCCTGCTCCCGCGTGAACAGCACGTGCATCGCGGGCAGGCCATCGATCGGCAGCGACAGCTGGCAGCGCAGCGAGTGCCCGAGCGTGACCGGCGCGGCGTCGCCTTTGGCGAGGAACACCCGTTCTTCCACGAGGTTATCGCCGAGCAGGACACCGACCCGAAGGGCACGAAGCGAGGACGTCATCCCGTCATAACGCGCGACGCCGGCGCGCGATCTAGAACTGGACGGTTGTCCAAGATAACGGACGAATGGTACCGTGATGCATTCCTGCTCATCGCCGCACCCATCTCGCCGCGCTCGAGGACGAGTCCGTTCACATCCTCCGTGAGCTCGCCGCCGAACGTGAACGTCCGTGTCTGCTGTTCTCGGGAGGCAAGGACTCGATCGTCCTGCTGCGGCTCGCGGAGAAGGCCTTCCGCCCCGCGCGGTTCCCGTTCCCGCTGCTCCACGTCGACACCGGGCACAACTTCCCCGAGACCCTGCGCTACCGCGACCAGCGGGTCGCCGAGCTCGGCGAGCGGCTGATCGTCGCGCACGTCCAGGACGCGATCGACAGCGGCCGCTCGGTCGAGGAGACCGGGCCGCGCGCCTCGCGCAACCGGCTGCAGACCACGACGCTGCTCGACGCGCTCGAGCACGGCAAGTTCGACGCCGCGATCGGCGGCGCGCGCCGGGACGAGGAGCGCGCCCGCGCGAAGGAGCGGATCTTCTCGCACCGCGACGAGTTCGGGCAGTGGGATCCCAAGAACCAGCGACCCGAGCTGTGGTCGCTCTACAACGGGCGCGTGCGCCGCGGTGAGCACCTGCGCGTGTTCCCGCTGTCGAACTGGACCGAGCTCGACGTCTGGCAGTACATCGCACGCGAGGAGATCCCGCTGCCGTCGATCTACTTCGCGCACCGGCGCGAGGTGTTCGAGCGCGACGGCATGTTCTACGCCGCGAACCCATTCGTCACGCTGCTGCCCGGCGAGCAGATCCGCGTCGAGACCGTCCGGTTCCGCACGATCGGCGACATGACCTGCACCGGCGCGGTGAAGTCCGACGCCGCGTCCCTCGACGACGTCATCGCGGAGGTCGCCGCGGCGCGGCTGACCGAGCGCGGCGCGACCCGGGCCGACGACCGCTTCACCGAGGCCGCGATGGAAGACCGCAAGCGCGAGGGCTACTTCTGATGTCCGCAGCACCCGACCCCGACGTCCCGAGCGACAGCTACCAGCGCGCCGGCCTCGACGACGACAGCGATCTGCTGCGGTTCTCGACGGCGGGCTCCGTCGATGACGGCAAGTCGACGCTGATCGGCCGCCTGCTCTACGACACCAAGACCGCGTTCCAGGATCAGCTCGACCACGTCGCCGACGTCTCGAAGCGGCGCGGCGACGAGCGCGTCAACCTCGCGCTGCTCACCGACGGGCTGCGCGCCGAGCGCGAGCAGGGCATCACGATCGACGTCGCGTACCGCTACTTCGCGACCCGGCGGCGCAAGTTCATCATCGCGGACACCCCGGGTCACATCCAGTACACGCGCAACATGGTGACCGGCGCGTCGACGGCGAGCCTGTCGATCGTGCTCGTCGATGCGCGGCACGGCCTCGTCGAGCAGAGCCGGCGCCACGCGATCATCGCGGCGCTGCTCGAGATCCCGCACCTCGTGTTCGCGGTGAACAAGATGGATCTCGTCGGCTGGGACGAGGCGCGGTTCCGCGCGATCGAGGCCGAGTTCCGCACGTTCGCGACCCGGCTCGGCGTGCGCGACATCGCCATCATCCCGATGAGCGCGCTGACCGGCGCCAACGTCGTCGAGCGCTCGCAGGAGATGCCCTGGTATCAGGGCCCGACGCTGCTCTATCACCTCGAGACCGTCGAGATCACGGGCGACCGCAACCGGGCCGGCGCGCGCTTCCCGGTCCAGTGGGTGATCCGCCCGCAGTCCGACGAGCACCACGACTATCGTGGCTATGCCGGCCAGGTCGCCGGCGGCGTGCTGACTCCCGGCGATCAGGTCGTCGCGCTGCCGAGCGGCAAGACGACGACCATCACGCGGATCGAGCAGGGCGGGGTCGCCGTCGACGCCGCCTACCCGCCGATGAGCGTCACCGTGCACCTCGCCGACGACGTCGACGTCGGCCGCGGCGACATGCTGTGTCGCCCCGATAGCCAGCCGACCGTCAGCCAGGATCTCGAGGCGATGATCTGCTGGATGGCCGACAAGCCGCTCGCACCGAAGGGCCGCTACGCGCTCAAGCACACCACGCGCTGGACCCGCGCCGTCGTCACCGACGTCCTCTACCGGCTCGACATCAACACCGGCGAGCGCCTCGCCGATGCGCCGCAGCTCGCCCTCAACGATCTCGGCCGCATCCGGCTGCGCACCACCACGCCCGTGATCTTCGACGCCTACCAGCAGAACCGCACCACCGGCTCGTTCATCCTCGTCGACGAGGCGACCAACGCCACCGTCGCCGCCGGCATGCTGCTGGGCGCCGGCGAGTAGCGGCGGCGGACCCGATCGACGACCGGATTGACGCCAAGCCCGCCAAGCCCGCCAAGCCCGCCAGGGATGGAACGAAGAGGCGCGGCGGTGCAGACGGCGTAGCTGCGGCCCTTCGATTCACGGGTGCAGCCCGCGAAGCATCCCCTCCCCCCTATCCCTTGGCGGCCTTGGCGGCCTTGGCGGCCCATCTTCTTCCGCCCGCTACGCCACGCGCTCGGCGATCAGCTCGACGAGCCGCTGCGTGCAGGCCTCGACGGACTCGACCTCGGTGCGGAGCTCGAGCGCGGGTGCCGTCGGCGCCTCGTACGGATCGCTGATGCCGGTGAAGCCGGGGAGCGAGCCGGCGAGCGCGCGGGCGTAGAGGCCCTTGGGATCGCGCGCGATGACGGTGGCGAGCGGGGCGTTGACGAAGACCTCGAGGAACGGGTGCCCGAGCGCGGCGCTTCGCCGCTGGAGCTCGGCGCGCATCTCGGCATACGGCGCGATCACCGCGACGAGCACGAGGACGCCGTGCTTCGCGAGCAGGCGCCCGAGGTAGCCGACCCGCTGCACGTTGAGGTCGCGGTCGGCGCGCGAGAATCCGAGGCCTGCCGAGAGCAGCTCGCGCATCTCGTCACCGTCGAGCACCTCGAGCGGGCGCTCGGCAGCGAGCCGGGCTGCCACCGCGCTCGCGAGCGTGGACTTGCCAGCCCCCGAGAGGCCGGTCAGCCACACGATGCCGCCTCGACTGCGGCCCGCCGCCGCCGTCACGCGCGGCTCAGTCCGGGACGAGCTGGAGCGTGATCGCGAAGCTCGCCTCGGTGACGTCGCCGTCCTTGTCCTTCGGGACCGGGAAGCGCCAGCTCGCCATCTGCGCCGAGATGCAGTCATCGACCTCGCCGGCAAAGCCCTTCGCCTTGCCCGCCGTCGTGCGGCCCGTCTCGTTGACGGTCAGCGACAACGTCACCTTGCCGCGCGCGCTGGCATCCTTGTTCAGGTACTGCTTGTAGCAGCGCTTGAGGCCGGCCATGTACGCCGACTGGATCTTGGCGAGGACGACATCGGGCGTCAGCGTCGACTCGTCGAACGTCTGCTTGTCCGATACCGAGATCCGGCCCGCCGGTCCCTTCTCGACCGTCTTGCCGGTGCCGATGCTGTCGCCGCCAGGGCCGTCGGTCTTCAGCCCGCCACCGGTGCCGACGCGCGGATCGCCGTCACCGCGCGAGCCGCGACCGGCACCGCCGCCGATCGCGACCTTCTGGCCACCTTCGCGGACGTCGTTGATCTGGGCGCCGAGATCCGCGCCCGGGCGGCGCTTGCTCATGTCGCCTTCGCTCGTGCCGTTCGGACCTTCGCCGGTCAGCAGGTCGGCGAACCGCGAGGCATCCTCCTCGCTCATGCTGACGTTGTTGTTATCGGTGCGACCGGTGTCGCCGCCGCCCTTGTCGGCGGTCTTTGCCGGCTTGTCGTTGCCCTTGTCGGGAGCCTTGACGGCGGCGCTGCCAGCCGCGGAGCCTGCCCCGTCGGCGACCGGGACGGGCTCGGGCACGGCGACGTCGACCTGGTAGGTGTCCTGCTTGAACGTCAGGTTGTAGGCGCGCTGCGCCTGCGACTCTTCCTCGATGTCGCCGAGCAGCGCGATGATGACGATCGCGAAGTGCGCGATGATCGACGCGCCCATGATCACCGAGAGCCGGGGATCGAGGCGGTCGGCGAACGTGCCACGCACGGAGGCGGGCAACATCGGCTTGGGCTGACGCGGTGGCTCGGTGACGAACTGGAACAGGATCGTCAGATCGCCGAGTGACAGCTTGCCGCGCGCGCTGTCGCTGAGCGGGACCTGCCAGTAGTCACCGTGCTGCTGCGCACCACGCGCCGCCTTGAGTGCGTCGAGCGTGCTGACCTGGCCATCGGCCTCCGAGAGCCGGCCATCCATCTTGCCGAGGAAGCGCAGGTAGTACTTGTTCTCGTCGATCGCGAACAGCGTGAACTCGAGCGGGAGCCCCTCGATCGGGATCGAGAAGGTGTTCTTCATCGACTGGCCGATCGAGACCGGCGCGCGCTCGCGGATCAGGCGCTCCTCGATGATCTTGCCACCGAGGAGAACGCCGATGCGAAGGATGCGCTGCCGCTTTCCGTTCGACGACGGCTGCTGGGGTCGGGCGGCCGCCATCAGAACGGCGCCTTCTTCACGGTCGCGAGGATCAGGGGCATGAAGTCCTGCTTCAGGCTCTCCCACTCGTACTCGATGTTCTTCGCCGTGAGGACGTAGACCACGCTCGGGCGGGGAACCTTGCCGCACACCGACACCACCGTGTCGATCACGGTGACCGGCTTGCCGTTGATGTACTCGATGTGGAACTTGCCCTGCTTCCTCTCGCCCTCGGCCTCCGAGTCATCGGGGCAACCTTCGGCGCGAGCTTGCGACGCCCCACCCAGCGAGCACGCCAGCGCGGTCGCGATCGTCAGGAGCTTGGTGGTGTGCTGCATGGGGTTCGTCCTCTCAGTATGGGGCGCGAGCGGCATGGCCGCTATGTAGTCTTCTTCTTCTGCTGCTTCTGGACGCGCTTGATCGCCCGGTCGACGTCCTTCATCCGGCTGTCGAACAGCTTGATGTCGACGCCCGGCATGTTCTTGTACTGCTCGAAGAACGCCTTGGACGCGTTCAGCCGCTGCATCGGATCGGCGACCCCCGGGTACGGGTCGGTGTCGAGGTAGAGCAGCCCGAGGTTGTAGTAGGCCGGCCCGTAGCTGCCGTTGGCCTGCAGTGCGCGCTTGTACGACGCCTCGGCGGTCCGCACGAACTGATCACGCTCGGGGGCGCCCGACCGGTAGTCCGCCGAGCGGCCGCGGTACGCGGAGCCCAGCGAGGTCAGCGTGATCGCGTCCTTGCGGTTGAACTGCTGGGTCAGCCGCTCGAACGTGGTCTGCGCCTCGGCGTACTGGCTGTTCTTCAGCTGGTGGACGCCGAGGTTGACGAGCGCGCTCGAGTGGTTCGGGTTGATCTCGACGGCCTTGCGGTACGCCAGCACCGCACGCTCGGGCCGGTTGGTGTGGTCGTAGACGAGCCCGTACACGTAGTAGACGTTCGCGTTGGTCTTGGCGGCCTCGCGCTTGAACAGATCGTCGAGCACGAGCTCGGCGGTGTCGTAGAGCTTCTTGTGGTAGTAGGCGAACGCGACGTACGCGGCGGCGTCGACGTTGGCGGCATCGATCGCGAGCGCGGCGCGGGCCTCGCGCAGCGCGGTCTCGGCGTCCGGCGTCGGTGCGGCGAGCGCGTTCTTCGCGATCGTCAGGTGCGCGTCGACCTGGACCTTCGCCTGGGCGGGATCCATGTCGAGGTTCGGCGCCGTGATGGAGGGACCCGTCGGGTCACCACCGGTGCCGCCGCCCGCGTCGGGGAGCGTGCCGCCCGCGGCGTCGGTACCGCCGGTACCGGTGCCCGTGCCACCGCCGTCCGGATCCTTGTCCGTCATCGACTGCGAGTCGCCAGCCTTGCCGCCGCCCGGCGTGGTCTTGCCCTTGTTGCCCTTGCCGCCACAGGCAGCGAGCGCAACCGCGAGCAGCACCGCGCCGAGCCGCAGGGTCATGGTCTTTGAAACGTGCGACGCCATCATTCGATCTCCTTCACGGAGCCTCGGTCCCCTGGACCAGCTCCTGGCGCAACACCGTGAACTCGCTCGGGAACTCGCGGCCGAGGTTCTCCTGGGCGAGGCGGCTCCAGCGATTGGAGATGCCGCCGCGCTTCGCGAGGTCCACGACCTCGATCCACTGGGCCTTCGCCTCGTTCAAGTACCGCTGCAGGTTCTGGTCGCGCTTGGTCTCGTAGGCCGCGAGCACGTCGGGGTTCGACGCGTTCGCGATCGGCGTCGGCACCGGCGCGTTGGCGACCTTCTGCGCGAAGCCGTACTGGATGTCGGCGTACCGCACCTTCGCGGCCATCGTGTACTCGGCGACGCCGTACGGGTCGAGCGCGAGGTAGCGGTCCTCGGCCCGCGTCTTCGCGTCGGTGAGCTGCTTGTTCTGCGCCTCGGCTTCCTTGACCGTCTTCGCGGCCTTCTTGATCTCGAGCGGCTCCCACGTGGCGCCGTAGTGCTCCTCGGCGAACGTGAGCTGCCACTCGCCGGCGAGCTTCGCACCGCGGCTGTTCTTCGCCGCGCCGCGTGCCTTCCACGCCGCGATCGCACCCTCGCCGGCGCGCTTCGCCTGCGGGGTCTGACCCTTGCGCTTGCGGAGCGCGGCCTCGTCGTAGAACGTCTGGACGTAGTCGTCCTCGTTGCCGGCGGTGCCACCGTAGAGCCGGCGCCAGCGATCGTGGGTCTCGACCATCGCCAGGACGTCGCCGGACTGGCGGTAGATGCCACCGACCGACCACAGCGCGCGATCCTTCTTGCGGCCGTCGGTCTCGACCTTCTGGTACGACGTGTAGAGCTCGATCGCCTTCTTGAAGTCGCGGTTGAGCTCGGACGCGAGCGCGGCGTTGAACAGCGCGTCGAGGCCGATCTGATCGAGCGTGCGCGGCGCCTCGCCAGGCAGCGGCGGCGGCGCCTTGATGCCGAGCCGCTTCGCCTTCTTCGTCGCCTCGTAGAGCTCGAGGTACGTGCGGACCGCGTTCGTGTAGTCGAACGCCGCCTGGTACGTCGCGGCCTGGAGCCGCATCGCGTCGAGGTAGAACGGGCTCTCGCGGAAGTTCTTCGCGGGGTTCGCGGCGAACTCCTTGAACAGCGCGATCGCCGTCTTCGGACGATCGGCGAGCTTGTAGCTGACGCCGGCGTTGTAGAGCGCGGTCGGCAGATCAGGATCGGTCTGCGGCGCGGTCTTGTAGAACCGGTAGAACGCCTCGGCGGCCGGCACGAACTGCTTGCTGCCGTAGAGCTCGGCCGCGCGCGAGAAGTTCAACGAGCGGTTCTGCGCGATCGCGAGCTGGATCGTCTTGTCGTCGCCGCACTTGCTCGCGATGAACTTCTTGTTCGTCGCCTCGATCGCATCGAAGTTCGACTGCGCCTCGTAGATGGCGAGCTGGCCGTCCTTGGCCTTCGCGGCCTCGGGATTGCCGCAGAACTTGTCCATCACCTTCTGGAACCGCGCGATCGCGTCGTCGGTGTGGAGGTACGCGAGCGAGATCAGCGCGGCGTTGATGCCCTGGACCGGCGCGGACTGCGGATCGTTGACGATGTTCTGGTACTGGTCGTACTCGGTCTGCAGCTTGAGGTAGATGTCCGGGATCGGCTGGGGCTGGAGCGCTCCGGTCGATGTCTGTAGTGCCTTGAGCTCGGCGGCGGTCGGCACCTTGAGCGCGACGAGCGTGCCCGCGGCGACCTGGCGCTGGGCCTCGGCCTCGTACGACTGGACGATGCTCTTCGCGGCGTCGATGTAGAACGCGGTCCCGAGATCGCGGTGATCGCGGACCCACTTGTACTGCTCGACCGCCTCCATGTAGCGCTCGCTCCAGTACAGCGCCTCGCCCTGGTTGTAGTTGAACTCGTAGACGTAGTCGGACTCGGGGTAGGTCTGGATGAAGACTTTGTAGAGGTCGACCGCCTTCTGGTACATCGCCAGGTATTCCTGCTTGCCGGCGGGGTCGCGCTTCGCGGGCGCGGCGAGCTCGTAATCCTTGCGGATCTGCGTCGCAGCGGCGTGCGTGTTGCGGGCGGCGGCATAGAGGGCGCGCTCGGCGATCCGGCGCTGGTTCTCCATCGCCTCGCGGTCCTTCTCGTTCGCGGCGTACCAGGCGGTGCCCGGCGCGTACTTCGTCGCGAGCTCGGCGGCCGCGGCGTCGGCCGCGAACTTGTCGCCCTTGGCCTCGAACGCGTTGACGATCTCCTGGTGGACCTGCGGGTTCTTGGGGTTGAGCTCCCACGGTGGGCCGAGCGCGAGCCGGTACGAATCGACGGCCTGGTCCCACGCCTGGAGCTCGGAGAACGCCTTGCCCATCGCGACCCAGACGTCGCGGACGTGCGGCTGGTTCTCCTTGCCCCGGTAGAACTCCTTCGCGCGGGCGAAGGCCTTGTTCGGATCGCTATCGGCCTCGCCTTCCCACGGATCCGTGAAGGCGACGGCGATGTACTGGATCGACTCGTCGCGGAGCTCGAGCGCCGGCTGACCGCCCGACGCGATGAGCGAGTCGTAGAGCACGACGCTCTCGTCGAACCGCGCGATCGAATCGGGGAGCTTGTCGCGCTTGTAGTAGCTCCACGCGAGCTTGTAGAGCGACTCGGCGTAGAGCCGCGACTCGTTGCCACCGTTGGCGACCTTGAGGTACGCGGCGATCGACTCGTCGATCTCGCCGGGGATCGTGAAGTGGTAGTCGGCGATGCCGCGGATCCAGGCGTGCCGGATCAGCTCGGGATCGCTGTCGGGATACGGCGTGCACGTCGCGTACGGATCGCGCATCGTCTTCGACTCGATGCGCTTCAGCGCCTCGGCGCGGGTCGGCGGCTTGCTCGACGCCTGATCCCACTTGAACTGGTTCGCGCAGGCGAGCGCGAGGAAGACCGTCAGCGACCGGCGCTCGTCCTTGCCCTTGCCGTAGTACGCCAGCAGGTACATCGTCGACGGCGTCTGCCGATACGCCGGGAACTTCTTGAGGATGCCCTCCCACAGCGCGGTCGATCGCGAGTAGTCCGCCATGATGCCGCCATCCGGCGCGGGCGCACCCGACACCTCCTGGGCGGCGAGCTGAGCCTCGACCTCTTCATCCGCGACGTCGAGGTAGAGGTCGGCGAGCTGGAACATCTTGTCGGGCGTGAACTGCTCGTGCGCCGGATGGTCCACGAGGAACTTCTCGAGCAGCGCGACCGTGTCGCCGTGGTTGCGGCGCTTGCCGGCCTCGGTGCGAGCGATCCGGTCGGCGTAGCGCTGCGACAGCTCGGCCGTCCGGGTGTCGAACTCGAGCCGCGCGATCGCGCGCATCCGGGTGTCGTGCGTGTTCGCCGCGATCAAGAACCGCTCGTACTCGCTCTCGATGTCCTTGAGGGCCTCGAGCTCGGGTCCGGTCAGCGAGATCGGCGCGACGTTGACGGCGACCGGCCGCACCGGTTGCGTCCCGGGGGCGGGCGCCGTGGGCTGCGCGCCGAGTCCCGGCGCGCTCGCGGGATCCTCGACCGGCACCGGCGTCGGGCCGGGCGCGGGCTGCGGCTCCGGTTGGTCCGGTTGGTTGGCGCCCGGCTGCGCGACGGCGACGTTGCCGATCAGCAGGCTGACGAGGAACGTGGAGAGGATCCGTCGAAGCATCATCGAGTCCCTCCCTTGGGCGCAGGGCCACCCTTGGGCGTCTGTTCGTTATCGGGCCGCACGATCGGCGTCGCCGGGGTCGTCGGCTTGTCGCTGCCCGGGGCGACGCGGCCCGCGCCGCCGCCCTTGTCCGGGCTCCCCGCCGGCGGGCCTTCGCCCCCCGGGATCGGGGTCGGTGCGGGAGCACCGGGCGACTTCGTGCCGCCGTCGATGATGCCCTTGAACTCGTCGCGGAGCTGCTTGAGCTCGCGCTGGCGCGAGAGGTTCAGCCGCTTGAGATCGTCGTCGCTGTCTTCCTTCTGCGACCACGCGACGTCGACCACCCCGACGTCGGTGCGGATCACGATGTCGTAGAACCGGGCCAGCACGTCCTTGAAGCTGTTGCCGAGCACGGCGCCACCGAGGGCCCGCGACTCGGCATCGAGCTCGGCGAGCTCGGTCTTGAACGACGCGATACTGGTGCGCTCCTCGGCGATCAGCCGCGTGGCGTCCTCCATGCCGCGCGCGGCCATCGAGTCGATCTGGCTCTCGGTCTGCGCGAGCTGCTCGGACAGCCGACCCGCGCGCTCGCCCTGGCTCACCAGCTTGCCACCGCGGCCCGCGAGGGTGCGGAGCTCGGCATCCTGCGCGGCCTTGAGCTGGCGGCGCAGCTCGCGTGCCTGCGCAACCCGCTCGTCACCAACGCCGGCGAGATCGCGGCCGAGGGTGAGCTCGCGGTGGGACTCCTCGAGCTCAGCCTCGACCGCCGCGGCTTCTCGCGTCGCTTCTTCGAGGACCTGGGTGACCGACGTGGCCTGGTCCGCCGCCAGCGGCGTCGGCGTCAGCGCCATGTCGTTCTTGTACTTGCGGATCGCGACGGCCATCGCCTGCGTCGAGTCGATCGCCGTGCTGACCTCGCCGAGCTGAGCCTCGATGACGTCGTACTCGCGCTGCGTCGCGGCGACCGCGTCGCCGTGCGCCCGCTCCGGGCTCGTCATCGCGGCGTACTGCGCGGCGAGCGCCTTGCGGTTGCTGTCGGTGCTGCCGAGCTGGTCCGCGATCGTGCTACGGAGCACGACGAGCTCGTCCTGGAGCTTGCCGATCCGCGAACGTCGGCTCGCGAGCGCGGGATAGACCGCCGTGCGATCGTTCGCGGCGAGCACGCCCTCGAGCCGCGCGATCGTGGCCTCCGCGTTGCGGATGTTTCGCTGGATCTCGCCGAGATCCTGCTCGACGGCGACCGCGCGCTGGACCTCGGGGACGTCGCGCAGGTACTGCGCGGCCGCCTCGGGAATCGGCGCCGTGGCCTGGAACACGTGCGTCGAGCGACCCGCGATCTGCGACAGGTACTGTGCCGGATCGGACGTCCCGACCATCTGCGAGAGCGCCTGGTACGACGGGACGTACGCGGCGTGAGTCTCGGCGAACACCGCCGCGGCCTTGTCGTACTCGACCGCGGGGTCCTCCCCCTTCGTGTCGAGCGCGCCCGAGATCTGCGCGCTACGCACCATCTGCGCCTTGCGGATCCGGAGGTTGCCCTCGAGGATGCGCACCGTCGGCGTCTTCTCCGAGGTCGGCGTCGAGGCGTGGAGCAGCTCGAGGGCGCGCAGCGCCTTGTCGTACTGCTTGCTCTTCACGTAGACCCACGCGACCTCGTAGAGGGCGTCGGGGAACAGATCGCTGCGGCGATCGACCATCAGGTACGCGTCGATCGACTTCGACGCCTGGTCGAGCTCGTAGTGGAGGCGGCCGAGCGCGAGCTGCGAGAGCTCCATCACGCGCCGGTCATTCGACGACATCGGGCGGCGCGTCGTCAGCTCGGTGAACAGCTCGGTGGCGCGAGCGAGGTCCCGCTTCGCGACGAGCGTGGCCGCGGTGTAGTACTGCGCCTGCGCCGCGTGCTCCGAGCCCTTCGGCACGAGCGCGAACTGCGCGAGCGCCTCGTCGTGCTTGCCCTGCGAGTAGAGGTACTTGCCGCGAACGTACGGCGCCTCGGCGGTCTGCGCGGCGCCCAGCCGGTCGAGCGCGGCGAGGTGGGTGTCGCCGTCGGTCGAGTCACCCTGCGCGATCGAGATCTCGATCAGGCGCAGCACCGCGGGCTGGTAGTACTTGCCGCTCGTGTTGCTGGTGGCGACGACCTGCGCGAAGTAGTTGCGCGCCGCGCCCCGATCGCCCTTCTGATAGAGCGACTCGCCGAGGTAGTAGGTCGCGGGCTCGCGATCCGCGCCCGGCTTGGTCGCGAGGTCGAACAGCAAGAGCGCCGCGTTGTCGTAGTCACCGAGCGCGAACGCGACCTCACCCTCGACGAGCCGGCGGCCACTCGCGGCCACGGGCTGGTTCGGGTTCGGGAGGTTGGAGGCGATCGCCTTCGCCTCGCTCTCGTACGACGAGAGTTGCTTGTCGATATCCGCCGCGGCTGCGCCCGGCAGGCACAGCAGAAGGACTGCGAGGCATTTCGAGAGCTGGCGATGCCTGCCGTTCATGGATTCACTTTCCCGGTTCGGCAGAGGGCGTGGGGGCCGAGGGCGTGCCCGGCGTGGGCGTCGGGGCGGTCGGGCCGCGGTCCGGCGAGACCTGCGCGACCTTGCACTCGATCGACGGTCGCTTCTCGAGCGGCGTCGTCGGACCGCCCTTCTCGTGACCACGGCAATCGACCTTCGAGATCTTGCCTTCGCCCGTGGTGAACGATTGGTTGCCGCGCGCGGTGAACGTGTACTTCGAGAGGTACTCGAACACGCCATAGCCGTGCCCGCGGTAGGTCGCGACGGCGACGAGCGTGTGGTTGCCCGGCGCGATCGGCCCGGCGAACACGTCGAAGCTCTTGGTCTTGTAGAGGCTCTCGCCCTCCTCGTCGTTGCGGACGAAGATCTGCGTGCCGTCCATCGAGTAGACGAGCTTCGTCAGCCGGAACGAGCTGCCCATCTCGTTCGAGTGCGCGATCACCGACTGCGCGCCGACGCCGCCGCCGAGCATCTGCTCCTTGAGCATCTGGACGCGGGCCTTGAGCTGCCACGCGCGCTCCTTCAGCGCCTGCGTGCGCTGCTCGAGCCGGCGCATGCGAATCGCTGTCGGCATCTCCTCGGGGCGAACGGTCGCGGGATCGGGCGACGCCGTCGGTGCGGGCACCACGGCCGGGGTGGCAGCGGGCACGCCGCTGCCGGTCGCGGGCGTCGTTGCGCTACCGGCTGCGGTCGTCGGGGTACCGCTTGGCTTGGGCTGCGCCACCGCAGTGCCGATCAAGAGCGAAGAGAAGACGACGATCGTCGAAGCAGCTCGCATGCGTTTCTCCAACCGGCATTCGCCGGTCTCAATCCCGGAGTCCTCGTATCTTGCACCTGCATTCGGTGCAATTCCCTTAGGAAGTCGCGGTTGTAACACCGGCCATCCACAGTCTCAAGCGGACGTCTCTCCGCATTTGCGATCTCACCGCCGGCTGACGGCTGGGCGCAGATGAGACCACAGCTTCTCGAGCACGGTCGCGATGCCTTCGCCGGTCGCCGCCGAGATCGTGAGCAGCTCCACATCGAGTGCGGCAAAGTCCTGCCGGACCTGGGCGACTTTCTCGGGCTCGATGGCGTCGACCTTGTTCAGGACCACGATCTGAGGCTTGTTCGCGAGCTCCGGTGCGTACTTGGCGAGCTCGCCGTTGATGATCTCGAAGTCGCCGACCGGGGTGCGGTCCGGGCCGGTGAGGTACGTCGCCTCGACGATATGGAGCAGCACCCGGCAGCGCTCGACGTGCTTGAGGAACTGGTGGCCGAGCCCGGCGCCGTCCGCCGCACCCTCGATCAGCCCGGGGATGTCGGCGATCACGAAGTTGCGCTCGTCCGACAGCTGGACGACCCCGAGGTTCGGGACCAGCGTCGTGAACGGGTAGTCCGCGATCTTCGGCCGGGCCCGGGACACGTGGCTGATAAACGTGGACTTGCCGACGTTCGGGAACCCGAGCAGGCCGACGTCGGCCAGCAGCTTGAGCTGGAGCCGGACGGTGCGCTCCTCGCCGGGCGTGCCGGGCTCGCAGTTGCGCGGCGCCTGGTTCCACGGCGTCTTGAAGTGCAGGTTGCCCTTGCCGCCGATCCCACCACGCGCGAGCACGAAGCGGGCACCGTCCTCGGTGAGATCGGCGATCGGGCCCTCGGCGCCCTCCTCGTAGATCATCGTGCCGACCGGGACCTTGACCACGAGGTTCTCGCCGGCCGCGCCGTACTGATCCTGGTTGCGCCCGTGCTCGCCGCGCTCGGCCTTGTAGTGCCGGCGGTACTTGAAGTCGAGCAGCGACGAGAGGTGCGAGTCCGCGACGACGATGATGCTGCCGCCATCGCCGCCATCGCCACCACACGGCCCACCGTGCGGGACGCCGGCCGAGCGCCGCATGGCCGCGGAGCCGTCGCCGCCGTCTCCCGCCTTCACATGGATGACGGCCTCGTCGATGAACTGCATGGCGCCCGGTGATTGGTAGCCTACTTCGCCGCCGTCGCGAAGGACTGCGCCGGCCTGGATGTGCTTCTCAGATGGCGAGACGCTCCGCCATTGCCGGTCGCCGGCTGCCCGCTGCCCGTCGCCCGTTTCTGAGGGATCACAGGTCTCCCCACAACCAATCACCAACTGCCCCGCGTCCGACGCTTCGGAAACGCAAAATTCCCGGCGTAGCAGTGCTACGCCGGGTCTCGTTGATGGATGCCGGCAAGCCGGCGGTCGTGCCGAGCTACGCCGCAGCGACGGCAGCGCCGTCGGTCGCAAGCTCGTACACCGCGACGCGCTGGCGATCGCGGCCGTGGCGCTCGAACTTCACGACGCCGGTCACCTTCGCGAACAGCGTGAAGTCGCGACCGATGCCGACGTTGGCGCCCGCGTGGAACTTCGTCCCGACCTGGCGAACCAGGATGGAGCCCGCGGTGACCTGCTCACCGGCGAAGCGCTTGACGCCTCGCATCTTCGGAAGCGAGTCGCGACCGTTACGGGTCGAACCTTGACCTTTTTTATGTGCCATGACGCTACCTTAGCCCTGGATGTCCGCGATCTTGACCGCGGTGTAGTTCTGACGATGACCGTTCTTGCGAACGTAGTTCTTGCGGCGGCGGAACTTGAAGACGACGAGCTTCTCGCCGCGTCCCTGCTCGACGATCTCGCCGGTGACCTTGGCGCCAGCAACGATCGGCTTGCCGATGTTGATGTTCGCGCCATCGCCCGACGACACCAGGAGCACCTGGTCGAACACGACCTGGGCACCCTTATCGCCGGCCAGGGTCTCGACCACGATGGTCTTCCCGGGCTCGACTCGATACTGCTTTCCACCCGTTTGGATCACGGCGTACATGACTTGCTCCAAGAATTCGCTAAAGCCGGCGCTTGAGGCCCGCGCGCGCCGCGCGGGTGATTTCGCTTTCGGAATCGCGGACTTTACTGATCGCGGGGCAATCGTCAAGCACCAGTGCGGATCGGCGTTCAACGGTTTTGGAAGTGCCCCGGAGATCAACCGCTTAGCGACCCAGCCGTTTCCGCAGGAGGTCGGAGGTGACGACCGGATTGGCCCGCCCCTGCGTCTCCTTCATGACCTGGCCCACGAAGAACCCGAACAGCGCGTCCTTGCCGCCGAGGTAGCCTTCGGCCTGCTTGGGGTTGGCGCCGACTACCCGGTCGATGATCTCCCACAGCGCGGCCTCGTCGGAGATCTGCTGCACGCCGCGGCGCTCGACGATCGCCATCGGCGGCTCGCCGGTCCGGTAGCTCTCCTCGAAGACCTCCTTGCCGATCTTGCCGCTGATCGTCCCGTTCTCGACGAGCACCACGAGCGCGGCCAGCGTCGTCGGCGGCATCGGCGTCTCCTCGATGTGCTTGCCCTCCGCGTTGAGCGCGCCGAGCAGCTCGGTCAGCATCCAGTTGGCGATCATCCGGCCGCCCCGATCGCCGGGATGTGCGGCGACGGCGGCATCGAAGTACTCGGCGAGCGCGCGGTCGGAGACCAGCGTGCGGGCATCGTCGGGCGAGATGCCCTGCTGCTGCTGGTAGCGCTCGAAGCGGGCGGCTGGCAGCTCCGGCAGCGTGCGCAGGATGCCGCCCATCAGCTGAGCATCGACCACGAGCACCGGCAGGTCCGGGTCCGGGAAGTAACGGTAGTCGTTCGCTTCTTCCTTCGAGCGCATGGACGCCGACTGCCCGGCATCCGCGTCCCACAGCCGGGTCTCGCGCACGACCCGGCCGCCGGCCTCGAGGATCCGGATCTGGCGCAGGATCTCGTGATCCACCGCGTTCTGGACGTAGCGGAACGAGTTGATGTTCTTGAGCTCGGTGCGGGTCCCCAGCCGGTCCTCGCCACGCAGCCGGATCGACACGTTCGCGTCGCAGCGGAGCTGGCCCTTCTCCATGTCGCCCTCGGAGATCTCCAGCCACCGCACGAGCCGGTGGAGCGCGCGCATGAACTCGGCAGCCTCCTCGGCGCTGCCGATCTGCGGCTCCGACACCACCTCGACGAGCGGCACGCCCGCGCGGTTGAGATCGACGTGCGAGACCGCGCCGACGTGCGTGTTCTTGCCGGCGTCCTCCTCGAGGTGGATCCGCGTCAGCTTCACGCGCCGGATGCTGCCGCCGACGATGAGGTCGAGGTGGCCGTTCTCGCAGAGCGGCTCGTCGTACTGCGAGATCTGGTAGCCCTTCGGCTGATCCGGGTAGAAGTAATGCTTGCGCGCGAACCGCGAGCGCGCGCGGATCTGCGACGACGTCGCGACGCCGAGCTTGAGCGCGAGCTCGAGCGCGCTGCGATTGAACACCGGCAGCGTCCCCGGCAGCCCGAGCACGAGCGGGTCGGTGAGCGAGTTGGGCGGCGCGCCGAACGCGCAGGCCGACGGCGAGAACGCCTTGCTCTGGGTCGCGAGCTGGACGTGGACCTCGAGGCCGATCACGGGCTCCCAGGTCTCGAGCAGCGTCGCCAGCTCCGCGGCGGTCGCCATCAGATGCCTCCCGCGCCCGCGGGCCGGCGATCGCCGAGGCCGACCGCCGCCTCGATGACCTGACCCGCGCGCAGCAGCGCGGGCTCGTCGAGCGCCTTGCCGAGGAGCTGCGCCCCGACCGGGAGCCCGAGCTCGTTGAGCCCGCACGGCACGCTGATCCCGGGCAGCCCGGCGAGGTTGCACGCCAGCGTGAAGATGTCGCCGAGGTACATGTCGAGCGGGGTTGCCTTCGCGCCGAACCGGAACGCGACGCCCGGCGTCGTCGGGGTCAGCACGACGTCACAGACGTGGAACGCCTGGTCGAAGTCTCGCTTGATCATGGCGCGGATCTGCTGCGCCTTCTTGTAGTACGCGTCGTAGTAGCCCGAGCGCAGCGCATAGGTGCCGAGCATGATCCGGCGCTTGACCTCGGGCCCGAAGCCGGCGCCGCGGGTCTTGCGATAGAGGTCGAGCAGGTCGCCGGCGTCGACGCGCGTGCCGTAGCGCACGCCGTCGTAGCGCGACAGGTTCGACGACGCCTCGGCGGGCGCGACGAGGTAGTACGTCGGCAGCGCGAGATGGGTGTGCGGCAGCGTGATGTCGACGGTGATCGCGCCGCGCTCGCGGAGGGCGGCGAGCGCGCGGTCGAGCGCCTTGCGGACGCCGGGCTCGATGCCCTCGCCGAAGTACTCGTGCGGGATGCCGACCTTGAGCCCGTCGACGTGGCCGGTCAGCGCCTCGCGGTAGCTCGGGACCGGGGCGTCGAGCGAGGTCGCGTCGCGCGGGTCGTGGCCGGCGATCACCTGGAGCAGCGCCGCGGCATCCGCGACGGTGCGGGTCAGCGGACCGATCTGATCGAGCGACGACGCGAACGCGATCGCGCCCCACCGCGAGACCCGGCCGTACGTCGGCTTGAGCCCCACGATCCCGCAGAACGCCGCGGGCTGCCGGATCGAGCCACCGGTGTCGGTCCCGAGGCTGGCGACGCACATGCCGGCGGCGACCGCGGCCGCGCTGCCGCCCGAGCTGCCGCCCGGCACGCGCGCCGGATCCCACGGGTTCTTGGTCTTCTGGTAGGCCGACCGCTCCGTCGACGACCCCATGCCGAACTCGTCGAGGTTGGTCTTGCCGAGGATGATCGCGCCGGCGGCGCGCAGCTTCTCGACGACGGTCGCGTCGTACGGCGGGATCCAGCCGTCGAGGATCTTCGAACCCGCCGTGGTGGTCAGGCCCTTGGTGACGAGGTTGTCCTTGAGCGAGATCGGGACGCCGACCAGCGCGCCGAGCGCCTCGCCGGCGCTGCGCTTGCGATCGATCTCGACGGCCTGCGCCCGGGCCCCGGCCTTGTCGACCTCGAGGTACGCGCCGACCTCGCGGTCGAGGAGCGTGATGCGGGCGAGCATCGCGTCCACGAGCTGCTGCGAGGTGAGCTCGCCGGTGACGATGTGCCGGACCGTCTCGGCGATCGACCAGAACTCGGGCTTCACGACGCGCGCTCCCCGCTCACGCGTCGGTCCCGCTGGAGATGATCGCGGGCACGACGATCAGATCGCCGTCGCGCCGGGGGGCCGCTCGGAGCGCGTCCTCGACGGGCAGCGACGGCGCGACCACGTCGGCGCGCAGCGCGAGATCGACGCCGACCGCGTGGGTCATCGGCGCGACATCGGTGGTGTCGACGGACGCGATCGCGCCGAAATGCTCGAGGATCGCCCCGAGCTCGGTCTGCATGCGGTCGAGCTCGTCGGGCTCGAGGTGGAGCCTCGCCAGCAGCGCGATCTCCTCGACCTCCTTGCGCGTCAGATCCGCCATCGCTCCCCTGTTTACTCGGCCTCGCGGGCGCCGCTGGCATCCGGCGCCGGGATCGGCCGGGGCACGAGCTCGGGCTTGCCGCCGCTCGCGCGCCCGGCGAGCTCGGCACCGAGCCGCAGGTAATCGTCGGCGACGCGGCCGGCGGTCGAGACGTCACCGCTCTCGAGGGCGGCGATCAGATCGCGGTGATGCTTGCGCACGCTCTCGCCCGGCGCCGCCAGGTTGGCGAGCAGCGGCATGAAGCCGCGGACCCCGTCCCGCACCGTGTTGATCAGCAGCAACATCACCTGGTTGCCGGACATCTGGGCGACCGCCACGTAGAAGTCGAAGTCGAGCTCGAACAGCTCGAGCGCGCCGGTGACGTGGTCGGCCCGGTCGGCGAGGCCGCGCAGCTTGGCGAGGCCGTCGGCGTCCGTCTGCGCGCGGGCGGCGGCGAGCCGCGCGAGCTCGCGCCCGAAGATCCTCCGGAACTCGAGCAGATCCCGGATCAGCTCGGGCTTGCCGGCAGCGAGCGGTAGCAGGTGCTGCACGAGCTCGATGCCGCCGGTCTCCATGAAGTTCTGAACGCGCGTCCCGTCGCCTTGGCGGATCCGCACGAGGCCGAGGTGCTCGAGCTTCTTCAGCGCCTCTCGCAGCGAGGCGCGGTTGACGCGCAGCCGCTTCGACAGCTCGCGCTCCGGAGGCAGCTTCGAGCCCGGGGGATACTGCCCGTTCAGGATCAACGAACGCAGCTGCTCCGCGATCTCTTCCGCCACGCGTTGCTTCTCGACAGGCTTGAGCATCCGCGGCTGCGAGCCTACCTCACCGAGCCCCGCCCGTAGAATGGCTTGAGGCGGCATTGCGCCGCGTGATACGTGGTCCATCTGATGACGAGCCCTGCCGTACGCGGCGCGACGTCATCGTCGAACGGTGGGTGCCGCATGCTCATCCTCGACGACGGCAAGCTCCACGAGGTGTTCGACGTCGTCGACATCGCCGGGGACCTCGCGCGCGTCCGGTCTCCGTTCCTGTTCGAGGTCGGCGAGGAGCTGACCGTCCGGATCGAGGACAACGGCGCGATCTCCGAGGCCCAGGCCCGGGTCCGAGCGCACGGCGGACCGGCGGACATGCGGATCACCGAGCTCGAGCTCAGCGAGCGCACGGCGCTCGCGGGAGCGGGCTGATGCTGGTCGCCGAGCTCGACGACGTCACCTACGACCTCGAGATCGATGGCGAGCAGGTCCGCCGCACGCTGCACCGCAAGGTGTGGTCGAAGCGCGGCTGGGCGACGGTCGTCATGGTCTATCAGGAGCGCGATCGCGACGGCGACTGGAAGCCGGCGAAGCTCGCGCTGATCCGGCTGCAACGCGCTCACGAGGCATGGAAGAAGCACGCCGCGATCACGCTCGGCGGGACCGAGGCGCTCGCGCTGGTCGATGCGCTCGGCAGCTGGCGCGCGGACCTCGCCGCCGACGCCGGCGACGCCGACGAGGACGGCGGGGCCTGAAGCCCGCGCTCGCGGCGCGGGTGCGTAGCGAGCCGGCTCAGCGCTTGCGGCCGAACAACCCGCCGCCCTTGTCGGTGCTGCCGGCAGCGAGCCGCGCCTCGATCACGCGGACCTCGCTCGCGGCTTCGTAGTGGTTGGGCTTGTCGAGGAGGACGTCGCGGAAGTGCCCGAGCGCCACCTGATCGCGACCGAGCATGCGCTCGACGCGCCCGAGGTAGAAGCGCGGCGCGATCGCCTTGGGTGAGCGCTGGATCGCCTTCTCGAGCGCGGCGCGGGTCGCACGCCCGACGGCGGCCTTGTCCTCGGCGGCACAGAACGTCGCCCAGGCATGCGCGGCGTGAAACTCCGCCTCGTCGGGGTTGAGCTCGATCGCGCGGCCGAGCTCGGCGACCGCCGTCGCGAGATCGTTGCGCTTGAGCGCGAGCTCGCCGCGGCGAAACGCCTCCTCGGCCTGCAGGATCCGCATCGCCATGTCGTCCGCGCGCTGCTGCTCGGCGGCGGCCGCCACCGCCCCTCCCTTGCTGAGCTGCTGCGTGTAGTCGGCCCGCCGCTTCGGATCCGAGAGTACGGCGAACGCGGTGTTGAGCTGGGCGAACACCTTGTGGGCGACGTGGCCCTGGTCCTCGACGCCGAGCGCAGCCAGCCGATCGGGGTGGAGCTGGCGCGCGAGCGCGAAGTACGTCTTGCGGATCTCGTCGGCCGAAGCCTCCGCCCGGACGCCGAGCAGCGCGTAGTGATCGGCCCCTTGCTCGAGCAGCTTGACGCGTTCGTCGACGAGCTTCTTGACCTCGAGCGTCTGCGCGGGATCGGCCTTGCGACCCGGGATGCCCGAGCTGCCGCCGGGGGCCGGCGCCACCGTCGAGCGGCCGCCGCGCAGCGCGGTCTGGGCCGCC
>JALZOI010000934.1 GCA_030857245.1 Myxococcota bacterium | reverse complement strand
ACGCGTCGTCGACCGCGGCCGTGGGGCCGGTGGCGGTGCGCGGGGGTGGCGCCGCGCCGCCGCCGCAGGCGGCACCCGAGAGGACGAGGAGGGCGAGCGCAGAGCGCAGGGCGGTACGGCGGTGCATGGGTCCCGTCGTTTACCACGACGCTCGACGAGAGGCAGGACCGCGGCCATCCCCTACACTGGAGGCGTGGACGACGTCGACGAGCAGCTTCCGGAACCGACCGCGGACGTGATCGCGACGCTCGTCGCGAAGCATCGCGAGCTGCTCGCGTACGTGCAGCAGCGCGTCGGTGACCGTGCGCTCGCGGAGGAGATCCTCCAGGACACGCTCGTCCGGAGCCTGCCGAAGCTCGACACGATCCGCGACACCGCGATCGGCTGGTTCTACCGCGTGCTGCGCAACGCGATCGTCGACCACCAGCGCAAGCAGGCCTCGGCGGCGCGCCGGCTCGACGCGCTCACGGTCGAGCAGGCGACCACCGCCGAGGATCCCGAGCTCCACGCCGCGGTGTGTGGCTGCGTCGGCGAGCTCGCGGCGACGCTGAAGCCCGAGTACGCCGGTGCGCTCCGCCGGATCGAGGTCGACGGGCTCTCGGTGAAGGACTACGCCGCCGAGGTCGGCATCACGAGCAACCACGCTGCGGTCCGCGTCTTCCGCGCGCGCGCGGCGCTGCGCAAGCAGGTCGCGCGGGCGTGCGGCACCTGCGCCGACCACGGGTGCCTCGACTGCTCGTGTGCCCGCACGCCGCCGTCAGGGTAGCGACGCGAGCTGGATCACGCGGATGTGGTGGTACGGCATGCCATCACCGATGTTGCCGTCGGCGATCACCAGCCGCCCGGCATCCGCGTCCATGCCCTCGATGCCATAGAACCGGGCGGTGCGCGGCTCGGCCGCATCGAGCCAGCCGGGCGTCCCGTCGCCGGCGATCGTCGTGACCTGGCCGGCCGCGATCCGGCGGATCAGCCGGCGCTTGATGTCGCTGACGAACAGCGTGCCATCCGGCAGCAGCGCGAGCGCTTGCGGCGCATCGAACGTGGCGACGTCGGCGGGCCCGTTGAGCGCGCCGACGGCGCCGCTGCCCGCGAGATCGGTGACCACGCCGGCGAGCGTCACGTTCCGGATCCGGTGGTTGTCCATGTCGCTGACCGCGAGCGAGCCGTCGGCGAGGAGCACGATGTCGTACGGCTGCGCGAACCGCGCGAGCTCACCGGTGCCGTTCGCATGGCCAGGCTGCCCCTCCGCCCCGGCGAGCAGCGTCTCGATGCCGGTCTGCGGATCGAGGATCGACACCGTGTGATGGACGTGGTCGGCCATCGCGATCCGACCGTCGGCGAGCACGGCGAGGCCGCGCGGCCGGCCGAGATCGCGCGCGATCACCTCGGCGGTGCCGGCCGACGGAGTCACGCGCCAGATCGTGCCGGTCGTGTCGCTGTGCTCCCCGAAGTCGTTGTCGTCGGTCTCGACGTAGAGCGTGCCGCCCGGGCCGAGCGCGATCCCGAACGGACGGCGAAACGACGCCTGACGCAGCACGGTCGTCGTCGTGCCGGCGCGATCGATCGAGCGCACGAGGTCGTTGTCGAAGTCCGTGATGTACGCGGTGCCGTTCGCGCCGATCACGAGGTTCGTCGGGTTGTCGAAGCGCGCGGTGCCGCGGGGGCCATCGGCGGTGCCGGGCTCCGAGCAGCCGGCGAGCGTCGCCACGGTCTGCGTGACCGTCGGCAGCGTGCACGGCTCGGCGGTATCGCCGTCGGGACCGCCGTCGCGCAGGGGCACGTCCGTGCCGCAGCCGACGAGCAGGATCAGGGTAGCTACGCCTCGCGTGAGCATGAAGGTCCATCATAAGCGAATCGCGCGCGCGTGCGTGCGTCATCGCTTCGGGAGTCGAGCGACGCCTGGATCGTGCGCCCGGCCACGATCCAGCCGTGCTTCATCCCGCGGCGGGTCGCGGCCCACCACGGCGCGGCGCGCGCGGTTCAGTCCGCCGCGGCAGCGTAGCCGGCGTCCTCGACGGCCGCGACCAGCGTCGCGGGCGGCGCTGCCGCGGGATCGTGGGTGATGCGCGCCTGCGAGCCGGTGAGGTCGACCTCGACCTGCGAGACTCCAGGGAGCGCGCGCAACGCGCTCTCCACGTGGCTCACGCAACGGTTGCAGGTCATGCCTGTAATCCGCAAGGTGGTGATCACGTCGTGACCGTAGCATGAGCGAAACCACCATCGACCTGCCCGTCCTGGGGATGACCTGCGCCGCCTGCGTGCGTCGGGTCGAGAAGGCGGCGCTGGCGGTCCCCGGTGTCACCCGGGCCGAGGTCAACCTCCCGCTGTCGCGCGCGCGCCTCGTGTTCGACGCTGACGTCGGCTCCGCCCGCGGCGCGGCGGCGGCGATCCGCAGCGCCGGCTACGACGTCCCGGCCGACGCACTCGACGCTCGCGCCACCGGCGAGACCCGGCTCGGGACGATCGCGCGGGCCCACGAGGACGAGACGCGCGCGCTGCGCCGCGATGCGATCCTCGCGATCGTCGCGAC
>JALZOI010000305.1 GCA_030857245.1 Myxococcota bacterium | reverse complement strand
CCCTCGCCGCCACCGCGCCCGCGGACCCGGCGGCGGCAAAGCAGATGGAGCCGAGCCGCGAGCTGTCGCAGATCGTCAACCGCCTGCAGTGGGAGGCCGCGCACCGGCCGCCGACCACCGCCTCGGCGGAGCGCGTGTTCGAGGCCCTGGAGCGCGCCGGGGTCGAGGTCGGCGCGCCCCGCCAGTATCTCGGCAGCGCGATGCTCGCGAGCTACTGCGCCGGCGGGACGACCACGGAGGGGCTCGCGATCTCGGTGTGCGAGTTCCCGAGCGTCGAGGCGGCGGCGGCCGGCAAGCGGTTCATGGACACCAAGTTCGCCGCGATGGCGCCGACCGCCCGCCGTGAGGTCCACGCGACCAGCGTGCTCTCGGTCGTCCGCCCCGCGGAATCCAACGACGATGCGCAGCTCGCCGAACGGGTCGGCCGCGCCTTCACTGCGTTCACGGAGCTCTAGCGCTCCAACCCACCACGAAGGAGACCGACATGAGATTGGCCAAGAGACTGTTAGGCGGCGCGACCGCGCTCGCCACCGCGTTCGTGCCGCTGACCGTGGGGGCATCGAGCCACCGCGAGGCGCCGTACATCACCGAGATCCCCAAGGTCGATGGCACCGACTTCTACCTGTTCAACAGCTACGAGCCTGGCCGCGAGGACTACGTCACGATCATCGCGAACTACCTCCCGCTCCAGGACCCCTACGGCGCGCCGAACTACTTCGCGCTCGATCCGGAGGCCCTCTACGAGATCCACATCGACAACAACGGCGACGCGATCGAGGATCTCACCTTCCAGATCGACACCGCGCTCGCCCTCGCGGGCAACAGCGGCATCGCGCTCCAGGTCGGCGCCGCGGGCGCCACGAAGCAGATCGCGGTGCCGTTCACGGCGGTCGGGCCGATCACCGCGGCCGACGAGAGCGGGCGCAACCTGCTCGAGACCTACCAGGTCAACCTCGTCCGCGGGCCGCGGCGGACCGGCACCGGCATGCCCGTCGCCATGACGGGCACCACGACGGCGACGTTCAAGAAGCCGTTCGACTACGCCGGCCCCAAGACGTTCCCCGACTACGCGCTGTACGCGGCGTCCTTCATCCACCAGATCGACATCCCCGGGTGCACGCCGCCGGCGAACACCACGCCACGGCTGTTCGTCGGGCAGCGCCGCGAGGGGTTCTCGGTCAACGTCGGCCAGATCTTCGATACCCTGAACCTGCAGCCCGCCGGGACCGGCGCCGTCGCCAACGTGCTCGGCCCGCAGGAGCAGGGGTTCAACGACCTCGCCGGCAAGAACGTCACGACCATCGCGATCGAGGTGCCCAAGGCGTGCCTGACCAAGGACGCCCAGACGCCGATCATCGCCGGCTGGACCACGGCGAGCATGCGCCAGGCGCGGGTGCTGAATCCGACGCCGACGTTCACGCAGCCCGCGCGCGAGGGCGGGCCCTGGGCCCAGGTCTCGCGCCTCGCGAACCCGCTCGTCAACGAGGTCGTGATCGGCCTCAAGGACAAGGACGCGTTCAACGCGAGCCATCCCAAGGATGACGCGCAGTGGGCCGACTACGTCACCCACCCGACGCTGCCCGAGGTGATCGAGCTCGTGTATGGCGGCGCCGGCGTGCGGGCCCCGAACCGGTTCCCGCGCACCGACCTGGTCGCGGCGTTCCTGACCGGCGTACCGATGGTCAACGCGGACGGCTCGACCGCCGAGCTGATGCGCCTCAACACGGCGGTGCCGGCGACGCCGCGCGCGACGCAGGTGTCGTACGGCGCGGCGCTGTGCTTCGACCCGGCGACCGCGTCCACCGACGCGATGCTCAACCTGCAGAACGTGGGCTGCGACCCGGCGGGCTTCCCGAACGGCCGCCGTCCCGGCGACGACGTCACCGACATCGAGATCCGGGTCGCGATGGGCTACCTGCTCAACACGACCGACGCGCCGGCCGGGCAGCTGCCCTACGTCGATGGCGCCGGCGTCAGCGCGCTCGACTTCTCGACGTCGTTCCCGTACCTCACCACGCCGCTCCCGGGGGCGCCGTGAGGTCCGTCCGGTTCGCACTCGCAGGCCTGCTCGCGCTGGCCGCGTGTGGCGACAACATCAAGGCGGGCGGGGGCACGCCGGACGCCACGCCCGACGGCCCTGGTCCCGGGGACGGGACGTTCACGAGCTTCGTGATCGACCTCATCCAGAACCAGACCGCGGACAACACCGAGCCGGTGCCGTTCGCGACGTTCGCCACGCTGCCCGATCCGGCGCTCGACGACCCCACGCCGAGCGCGTACGCCCCGCTGTTCCAGTGACCGGCGCGGGCCGGCGGCGCCATGCGGGCGCCGCCGGAACCCGACCCAGGGCAGCACCTCGCAGACCGGCAGCGGCACGAACCGGCGCTCACGCTGCAGAGCGTGAGCCCTGCTCGAGAGCGCAAGCGTGATCGAGACGAGCACCTCATCGCGATCGGCCAGAACGTCTCGTCTTCGATCTTCTGCAGCCCGGTGCCAGAACCAGGAGCCCGATGGCGAGACGCATGTGAGGCACAGGATCGCCTGAGTCTCGCTCGTCAGCCCTGCCCGACCACAACGCCGCTCAACGCCACCTTGCGTCGGGAAGCAGCAGGAAGAACGTCGCGCCCTCGCCGATCGCGCCCTCGGCATGTACCGAACCGCCATGACGCTGGACGACGCGCTCCACGGTCGCCAGTCCGATGCCCGTGCCCTTGAACCCGGTCGCATTGCCCAGCCGGGTGAACGGGCGGAACAGGAGGTCACGCTCCTTCATGTGGAAGCCGATGCCGTTGTCCCGGATGAAGAGCGCGCGACCTTCGCTGCGCCTCACCGCGCCGATCTCGATGCGAGGTGATGACGCTCGGGCGGTGTACTTCCAGGCGTTGCCGATGAGATTCGAGAGAGCCGCGCGGAACAGCGTCGGATCCACGTGCAGCCTCAGCGCGGGTTGCACGAGCACCTCGACCTGCCGCTCGGTCGCCGCGTGTCTGTGCTCCGACACGATGTCGGAACACAGCGCGGTCGCGTCGACGTCGACTGATTGCAGCGAGCCATGCCCGACGCGTGCGAACGCCAGGAGATCCGTGATCAGCTCGGACGTGTTGTCGATCGCCTTGCGGACCCGGCCGAGGAGCGCGGGTACCTGCTCCGGTAGGTCGCCCTGCTGTTCGATCATGTCGACGGCCATCTGGATGACCGCGAGCGGTCCGCGGAGATCGTGGCTCACCATGGAGTTGAAGGTCTCGAGGTCGCGCAACGCGGTCTGGAGTTGCTGCGTACGTTCGGACACGCGCTGCTCCAGCTCGGCGTTGCTGCGCCGCACGGCTTCCTGCGCCTCCATCTGCTCCGTGATGTCCTGGCAGACGCCGACGAGACGCAGCAGCTTCCCTGCTTCGTCACGGACTGGATGGGCCCACGTGTGCAGGTAGCGCATCGAGCCATCCGGGCGATAGATGCGTTCGTCGTGCGAGTACGGCACGTGCTCGTGAAACACGCGTTCGGTGGCGTCGATCACCCGCTGACGATCGTCGACGTGCACCTTCGTCAGGTACGCCTCGTAGCTCGGCGTGTACGTCCCACGCGTCAGGCCGTAGATGCGATAGAGCTCGTCGGACCACACCACCGTCGGCTGCGTGACATCCCATTCCCAGGTGCCGAGGTGGGCGACGCCCTGCGTGTCCACCATCAGCTGTTCGCTTCGGCGAAGCCGCTCCTCGTGCCGCTTCATCTCGGTGACGTCCCGCGAACAAGCGACGGCGCCGATCACCTCGCCGTCCAGCTCGATCGGCGCGACGCTCGTGCTGTACCACCGACGGACGCCCGCCGCCCCCGTCTCGCCCCAGTCGAAGCTGCGAGCCTCGCGCGTGGTCAGCGCCTCGTCGAGCGCCGCGCGAAAGCCGTCGCGACCACCTTCGGCGAAGCAGTCCACCGGGTCGTTCGCGTGGGGTGCATGTGCGGCTGCGGCCGGGTTGCGAGCGACGAGCTGCTGATGACGGTCCACGACGAGCATCAGATCGGGACTGCGCGCGAACGCCGTCAACGAACCCGAGAGCGCCCTGGCGGCCGCATCGACTCCCGCTGGTGACACACCCCAGCCTGGCACAACTCTGCTGCCGTGGTGAAGCGCGCCGTGATGGGCTTTCCCCTGAAGGCGTGACGGGCCCGATCCGGCATCCCCGGGTTTCGTCGGACCGCTCGACGACCACGTCGAGGGTAGCGCCGCGATGCCGAGCTGCGGCTCGCCGCGCGCGTAGGGTTTTCCTCAGCGTGATCCGAGACCGTCGGACTCGAGACGAGCCCGTCACGAGCGCCTGCGGTGACTACTTGGTCGACGGCTTGCCGTTGATCGTCAGGTTCGCGAGGGTCCCGGTCGGTGGCTGGTCCCCGCCGCACTTGTCGACGCCATCGAGCCGGTCGGCCGGGATGGTCACCTTCGTGGTGCCGCCGTCCTTCACCTTCTGGCAGGTGTTCGCCGCCTTGACGACCGCGCCGTTGGCGCAGGTGATGGCGAAGTCCCAGCACACCTCGATCTCGCTCGTGCCCTTCGTCTGCTGCACGTCGCACTCGACGGCAGGTGCGGCGGTGGTGACGCAGTTGACGTGCGCGGAGACCGCCTCACCACAACCCGCGAACAGCACCAACATCACCACCAACACCGCGGGCAGCCAGCTCTTCATCCTCACATGCTACTCGACCCGTGGTGCGTTGCGCTGGAGGGATGCGCATCTTGTGATGCGTGGCATCGCCCGTGCCGAGGGGAGACCGTGGGCTGCTCCGCGACCGCGGCCCCTGCCCTGCGCCACCTGCGAGGCCCTCGTTGCGGCTCGCTATAGTTCGTGACACTAACTATATGTTCCGATTCGCTTGCCACCCCACGCCGCTTCATGCGACGTGACCTCATGACCCCATCCGAGGATGACCGTACCGAACCCGTGGTGCTTCAGGAGCCGCTCGAGGCGCCATCGTCGCCCGCGTCGCCGGCTTCCCCGCCGCCGCGACTCGCCGCCGCGACGCGGCCGCCGCCGATCCCGTCACCGGCGCGGCGCACCAACCCGACGATGGTCGCGTTGCTCACGGTGACCAGCCAGCCCGCCGGGGCGACGGTCGTGCTGGTGACCGCGGGGCGTGCGCACGTCGCCGGACTCACCCCGATCCGCGTCGCCGTCGATCCTCGCCTCGACCACGACATCATCATCGCCGCGGATGGCCACGCCACCACCATCTGGAGGCTGCCCCCGTACGCGCGTCGCGACATCACGGTTCACCTGCCGATTCGCGGCGAATAGTTCGTCATACGCCTCGCAGCGCTCGACGGTGCGGCCTGCGGCCAGCCCGCGCGCGACGCGCTGTGGGATGCGCGGTGCTTCGGCTTCGCCCCACCGGCCGGCGGCGCCGAGCTGCGCTCGTCGGTCACGACGGCATCGGCGCGGCGTTCTATGGCACCTGCGACCCGGACGTGACCTTCTGCTGCTATGCCGAGCCCGGACGCACCGGCTGTCAGTACCCGTTCGACGCGCAGAACCAGCCGCGGACCGGCACGTGCATCCCGGTCGCGCCCGATGGCAGCACCTGTGCGAGCACCGTCCCCGTGCAGCTGTGTGCCACCGGCACCGACTGTGATGCCGCTACGCTCCCGTGCGTCACCCCCGTGGAGATGCCGCTCGCGATCGGCCAGCCGTGCATCGGCGCCGGCTTCCACACGCTCGGCACGTGCCAGGCTTCGTTCTGCGACATCTTCGGCTCGAAGCGGTGCGAGCCGCTGCGCGTCGACGGCACGGCGTGCACGGGCGGCGACGAGTGCAGTTCCGGTCTGTGTCGCGAGCAGGTCTGCCGGCCGATGGACGTCTGCACCGGCACGGGCGCTCCCCCGCCACCACCGCTCGACGCCGGCATCGACGCGCCGGCGACCATCAGCAACGAGACCTGCGTGGCCGCACCGGCGCTGGCCTCCGCCTCGGTAGCCTCGCCGCTGGCGGGCTATGCGTCGCGCGTCACCGGGACCCTCGGCGCAACCAACGACTACAACCCGCTCACCGCGGCCGGCCTACCGCCGAGTTGCTCGGTCGTCTACGACGCCCGGGGCAAGGACGTCGTCCACGCGATCACGCTCCAGCCGGGGGCTCGCCTGAAGCTGCGCGGCGAGCTCGCCGGTGGCAAGCAGGTCGCCATCTATCTCCTCGATACGTGCCCGGGCGGGAGCTGGCCGGACTTCGACGCGTCGGGCGCCTGCGGCTCGAACGAGTACGCCGCCGGCTTCTGTGGTCCCCTGGGCTGCGAACCGGCGGCTCTCACCATCACGTACCCGACGATGGTCGGCGGTCAGCCCACCCAACCGGCGACGTTCTGGGTCGTCCTCGACGAGGTGGGCGGTGACGCCGCGACCGGCTTCATCCTCGACTGGCAGCTCACTCCCTGAGGGTCGGCTGACACTCGGCGGCGTCGACGGGCGCGGCGATCGGAAACCGCTCGCCGGCCCGGTACGCCGCGAGGTGGCGCGCGAAGTAGGTCCAGCTCGTCTCGTTCTTGCCCGGCAACACGCAGGCCGGTGCATGGCGGTACCGCGGCACGCGCGTCGCGATCTCGGCTCGCAACATCGCCGGCAGCTCGTCCCACGCCGCGATCTTGCGCCCGCGGGTCGAGTACATCAGCACACCGGGTCGAGCCCCCATCCCCATCCACGGCAGCCATGGCCCGAGGCGGTGCCAGGTGAACCACAGGGTCGGGACCGTCGGCGCCGAGCCGGCGAGCGCCTCGAAGGGCGTCGCGAATGCGAACAGCTCGGCGGCCTGATAGCTCGCGCCCGGATCGATCGCGCGAGTCGCGGGATCGATCGCGAGCGGGTTTGGATAGAACAGCGGGATGTCGAACGCGATCGTCGCGGTCCCGTCGGCGATCGTCATCGGCACCGGGCCGGCGAGCACGTTCTGCACGCGCTCGTTCGCGACGTGCACGACCGGGACCTCGACGCTGGTCCACGGGTTCGCCCAGCGCTGCAGCGGTGCGCCGGTCGAGGGATCGAGGTAGTAGAGGAGCTCGCGCGACGTCAGGTGCCAGCGGCCGTCGAGGCGCACGCAGCGCGCGATGTTCATCCCGACGACGCGGAACAGCCGCCGCGGCCGCTCCTCGGGCACCACCGCGTGGACGTCGCCCGTCCACGTCATCACGACCTCGCGACCATCGAGGGCACACCGCATCCGCACGAGCTCCTCCGTCGTCGCATCGCGTGACGTCGGCGCGGGCATCGGCCGGTGCGCGAGTGGTGCGGGCGGTGCGGGCGGATGAGCGCACGCGGCGAGCAGGACGAGGCCGAGTAAATGGCAGCGGTGAGGCTCGACGCCGCGCGGCTGTTCCTCGATGCTGGGCTCGTGCCTCCGCGAGCTCGCAAGCCGATGCCTTCCGCTCCGCGCGTGAAGTTGCGCATGGCGCAGCGGCTCGAGGAGTCGGTCGTGCTCGCGTTGTTCGACCTCGCCAACCACCTCCAGCGTCGGGGCGAGAGGCTGGCCGCGGTCGCCGGGCTGACGACGCAGCAGTGGCTGGTGCTGCTCCAGATCGCGGGCGATCCCAACTTCCCGAGCTCCGCCCACGACGAGGACGACCGGGTCCTCGCCTCGGATATCGCACGGGTGCGCGGGGTCTCGCGCGCCACGATCAGCGCGGTCATCAGTGCACTCAAGAAGCGTGGGCTGATCCGCGAGGATGCGGACCCTGCCGATCGCCGCCGGCGCTACCTCGCGCTCACCCGCGCGGGGGCCGATGCCATCGAGGCGATCGAGCCCGACCGCCGCGCTGCCAACCAGCGCCTGCTCCGCGGGCTCGACCAGGCCGACCGCAAGCGAATGCTCGACTACCTGGAGCGCTGCCTGGGTGTGCTGTGGGACGTCTTCGAGGACGAGCAGCTGAGCGCGGCGCGCGTGAAGCTGGCGAGACATCGCGGCTAGCTGGACTCGGTGGCACGCTGTCATCGATCATCTCCCTCCGGCTCATCCGGCAGGTCTGGCAGGTCTGCCCTCGCAGCGGGTCGCGCCGCTCGAAGTCGAACGAACCACGTCACGTCGCGATCGAGGGTCACCTGCGTCCTGGTCGCCACCCTGCCGCGGCGCCGCACCTTCAGCCAGGCCGGCTTCGACCGGACCGGCACCTGCGCGGTGAACGGCGTCGTCCCGAGGCGAACCTGATCGAGGACCACGGTCGCGCCCGGCGGTTCCGTCGTCACGTGCAGCGTGACCTCGGTGCGCGTCGCAGCTGCGGCGATCGGCGCCGGTGCTCGGCGTGCCGGTGCGGGCGGCGGCGCTGACGGGCGGGCCGGTGC
>JALZOI010000304.1 GCA_030857245.1 Myxococcota bacterium | reverse complement strand
GTCGCCCGGGGCGCGCGGCGGCCGCTCGCAGGCCGGCGGCCTGGAGCTCCGCGCGCGTGACGCCGGTGTGCGGGCGCTCGCCGTGGAGCGCCTCGTAGAGCGCGACGCCGAAGCTGAACTGATCCGACGCCGCCGTCGCCGGGGCGCCCGCGAGGACCTCGGGCGCCATGTAGCTCGGCGTCCCGCCTCCCTCCTGGTCGGGTTCATCGCTCGCGCCGGCGAGCCCGAAATCGACGACCCGCGTGCGGTCGTGGCCGACGAGGATGTTGTCGGGCTTGATGTCGCGGTGCACGAGCCCGGCCTGGTGCGCCGCCGCGAGGCCACGCGCCGCATCGCGCATCACGTCGATCACGGCGCGCCAGCTCCGGGCGCCGCCGAGCCATGCCCGCAGCGGCACGCCCGCGACGAGCTCCATGACGACATGGACCGCGCCATCCTCCTCACCGGCATCGTGGATCGCGATCACGTTCGGGTGCGCGAGCTTGCCGAGCGCGCGGGCCTCGCGCAGCGAGCGCACGTTCGCGTCGGCTCCGGCGGCGTGGAGGATCTTGACCGCGACCTGCCGATCGAGGCGCGGATCATAGGCGGCGTAGACCGTGCCCATCGCACCGCTGCCGATCCGGTCGAGGAGCACGAGGCGCCCGAGTCGCGGGGCGTGGTCGCCGCCGAACAGGCGCGTCTTCACCTTGGCTTGCAGCAGCTCGCCCGTGAGATCGCGCACGTGCCTACTATACGGGCGTGCCGACCGAGCCGACCGACCGCGCGCTGCTCGATGCCTGGCGGGGCGGCGATCTCACGGCGGGCGACGCGCTGGTGTCGCGCCACTGGGCGAGCATCTCGCGGTTCTGCCGCACCAAGCTCGGCGACGATGCGGCGGATCTGATCGCCCAGGTCTTCCTGGCCTGCGTCGAGGGGCGTGACCGGATCGACGGCGACACCATCAAGGCGTACCTGTTCGCCGTGGCCCGCCGCCGGCTCGCGGATCACTTTCGCAAGCGCGCGCGGACGCCGGCCCTCGACTTCGCGGTGTCGTCGCTCGCCGACCTCGGCCCGGGACCCGCGACCGCGCTCGGTGACCGCGAGCAGCGCGCGCTCCTGCAGCGCGGCCTCGCGCGGATCCCGCTCGACGATCAGATCGCGCTCGAGCTCGCCTACGGCGAGGGGCTCTCGACGCGCGAGCTCGCCGCCGTGCTCGAGATCGCCGAGCCCACGGTACGGAGCCGGCTGTCGCGCGCGCGCGCCCGGCTCCGGGGCGTGCTCGACGAGCTCGGCACGCCGGCGGAGGTCGCGCTCGCCGAATCGCAGCTCGATCCGAGCAGTTCTGGGTAGTTGCGGGCGGAGCGCAGCGTTTCCGTGAAGGCGCGGCGGAGCACTCGTCAGAAATCCGGGATCACCTGTCCGGCGCCGACGACTGGTCCGGCCATGCACCTCGTCCGCGCCGCGCGCCACCGTCCGTCGATCCACGCCTCGCTCCTGGCCGGCATCGCCCTCGCATCCGCCGTCGCCGCCGGGTGCGCGGCGGATGCCACGCTCGACGACGACGACCCCATCGATGACGCCGCGGATGCCTTCGACCTCGGCAAGGCCGACGGCACCGGCTGCCTGACCACCGCGACGTCCGACGACGCGCGGGGCGTCGTCATGCTCGCGAATGATCCCGCGACGACGGCGCGCGACCTCGACCGGATCGGCCTGCACTCACGGACCGCACGGGCGATCGCGGACGCCCGCCCGTTCGAGGATCTGGCGGCCGTCGATGCGGTGCCGACGGTCGGGCCGATCGCGTGTCGCGTCCTCCGGCGTCATGCCTGCGAGATCCGCGGGCTGTGCGAGCGCGAGCTCTCCGTGTGGTCGTGGAACATCGAGCACTTCCCGGCGTCGCCGCTCGCGGTCGAGGCGGTGGCCGCGACCCTGGCGGCGCCGGGCGCCGGTGAGATCGTGGGCTTCCAGGAGGTCGACAGCCTCGCCGCGTTCGACACGCTGCTCGGCGCGCTGCCCGGCGTCGCGGCGGTGATCGGCGAGACCGGGTTCGAGACCCGCGTCGCGATCGCGTACCGCACGGACCGCCTCACCGTGGTCGCCACCGAGGATCTGTTCGTGGGCGATCGCGACCGGTTCCCGCGACCGCCGCTCGCGGTCACGTTCGAGATCACGGGCCGCGTCGGCGGCGGGCGCGTGACCGTCGTCGCCGTGCACCTCAAGGCGATGATCGATCTCGCATCGCGGGACCGCCGGCGCCGGGCGATCGTCGCGCTCGAGGCCTGGCTCGCCGGGCGGCGCGCCGCGGGCGAGGCGGTGATCATCCTCGGGGACTGGAACGACGACATCGATGCGGCGCGCGATCGCAACGTGTTCCTGCCGCTGCTCGATCAGCCCGACGCGTACGTCGCGTTGACGCTCGACGTCGCGCACCGCGGCGAGTACTCGTACATCCCGTTCCGCCGGCTGCTCGATCACGTGGTGATGACGCGGGAGGCGGCGACCCGGTTCCCGGTCCGTGCGGTCGACCCGATCCGGCTCGACGAGACGATCACCGGGTACGCCGACACCGTCTCGGATCACCGGCCCGTGCGCGCCGACCTCGTGCCGATCCTGCCCGCGCCGTGACCGCTACCGGGTGACGAGCCGAGGCGTACGTCGCGTAGCGCGCCTCACCGCGATTTCCGCGACGTGATCGGGGCTTGTAGCGTGATGGGGATCGCGCTACGCAGCGGCACCATGCGTGACCGTTCGTCGATCTGCATCGCCATCGCGGCCCTGGCCCTGCTGGGCTGCACGGATGACGGCACGCTGCTCGAGCCCACGCTCGGCGGTGGCGCGGCCGATGCGATCGCGGACGTCACGATCCACGGCCCGCTGGTGCCGGGGACGCCGGTCGCGGGCACGTTCACGCGCAACGGCCAGTTCGACGGGTACGAGCTCGCGGTCCGCCCGGGCGCCGCGCTGAAGCTCGAGATCACGCACGGCGGCAGCTCGATGGCGCTCGATACGACGCTGTTCGTCTACGGCCCGCGGGCCGCCGGCGGCGGCTATCCGAGCCAGCCGCTCTATACCGACGACGACGCCGGCTACGGCAAGCTCTCGAAGCTCGCGCGAGCCAGCCTCGCCGAGGGTGGCACGTACGCCGTGATCGTCGGCACGCGCACGGGCCAGGGCCGGGGCCGCTACCGGCTCGTGCCGACCTGCCTGACCGGCGATTGCGCCCCGCTCGCCGCGGTCCCGCTCGGGGGTTGCCCGGCGCCGTTCGTCACCGCGATGACGACGTGCGTGACCGCGGAGCTCGAGCATCCCTACGTCTCGCTCGAGCCGCGGTTCAACGCCGCCGAGCAGTGCGCCGACGCCGACGTGCTCGCGCCGATCTACGACGCGCACTGCGCGGTCGGGGGGCCGGCGTGGTGCTCCGGCTCGTTCGAGGCGTTCTACGGTCGCTACGCGCCGGCGTGCACGCGCGACGTCAAGCACGTGATCCTCGACGGCTACTGCGTGTTCGGGACGACGTACGGCGCGATCGCCGCGCAGCCGTCGATGACGCTCGTCGAGGACACCCGGCTCACCGCGAGCTCGGCGCTGACGGCGCTCGAGCGCCAGCAGCTCGTCAAGGCGCTGCACGTATCGTCGCACACCGATGTCACGACCGTCGCGCAGGCGTTCGCTCGGGTCGACGGCAACGAGATCGTTCGCCGCCGCTGGTGGGACGCCTCCGGTCGCCGCGCCTTCACGTCGTACGAGTACGGCGCCGGCGACACCTCGTACGGCCGGATCTTCGACCACGGCACGTCGACGATCGCCGCCGACATCACCGACGGGGATCTGCTCGTCTGTCACCCGAAGTACGGCGACGAGCTCCGTGACTGCGGCGCCGCGATGGACTGTGCGGCGGGGCTGGCTTGCACCGGCGTGGCGGCGGAGCTCGGGCGCGGCACCTGCATCGATCCCGCGGGCGATACGTCCGCGCACGAGGGTGACGGCTGCGGCGCGGCGACCGCGACCGCGTGCCCGATCACCGATGGCCTCGTCTGCAGCGGGCTGACCCGCGGCGTCGAGGGCCTGTGCCTCCCGGCGTGGCAGCGGCGCAGCTTCGCGAGCGCGCCCGACCTCGCGATCCCCGACAACCAGGCAGCGGGAGCCAGCGCGCAGGTGCACGCGTACGGGCTCGCGACCGTCGATGTCGACGTCTGGCTGCGCGTCCAGCTCCGGCATCCGCGGACCGCGGATCTGGTGATCACGCTGACGAACCCGGCCGGCACCACCGTCACGGTGTTCGATCGCGTGCCGGGCGTGGATCTCGCGCTCGAGCTCGCGGTGGTGGGCTTCTCGGGAGACGAGCAGGTCAACGGCGCGTGGACGGTGAAGGTGGTCGACCGGGCGGCGACGAGGACCGGCGTGATCGAGCGTGTCGAGCTCACGGTCGGCAGTCGCTGGGACTAGCGATCGTCGGCGCGGCGGCTGCGTCAGTCCGCGCCGCGGGTGGCGTGGTGCACGAACGGCTGGCTCGCCTCGAGCTGGGCGGCGACCCGGAGCAGCAGGTCCTCGCGGCCGTACGCCGCCACGAGCTGGACCCCGATCGGGAGGCCGGCGGCGTTGTGATAGAGCGGCACCGAGCACGCGGGCTGGCCGGTCGCGTTGAACGGCGGCGTGAAGGGCGTGAACTCGGCGGCGCGGAAGATGCCCGCGAGCGGGTCGTCATCGGGGGAGCGGAAGGTGCCGAGCGGGACGGGAGGCTCGGTCACCGTCGGCGTCAGCCACAGATCGTAGTCCTCCCAGAACGCGGCGGCCTGCCGTGCGTTGCGCTGGATCCAGCGCCAGGCCTCGGCGTACGCGACTCCGGGGACGAGCTTGCCGAGCTCGCCGAGCGCCCACGTCAGGCGCTCGACCTCGTGCGGCGCGATGGGGCGGCCGAGCAGGTGCGCACACTCGTCGAGCTCCATCGTGACGCCGACCGCCCACAGCGCGAGGAACCGCGGCGTCCACTCGGGATCGCGGAGCGCTGCCGGGAACGCCGGCTCGACGTGATGGCCGAGCGACTCGAGCAGCCGTGCGGCGTGCGCGACCGCGGCGACGCAATCGGGGTGCGAGTCCACGAGCGAGCCGTCGAGCCCCGGATGCTCGGTGGCGAAGCCGATCTTGAGGCGGCCCGTCGGCGTCGTGAGCTCGGCGGTGTACGGGCGGAGCTGCGGCGGCGCGGTGTACGGATCGCCGGGCAGGGCCCCCGCGAGGATGTCGAGCACCGCCGCGGAATCGCGGACCGAGCGCGTGACGACGTGCTCGTTGACGAGGCCACCGTTGATGTCACCGAGGTGCGGCGCGAACGAGACGCGGCCGCGGCTCGGCTTGAGCCCGAACAGCCCGCAGCAGCTCGCCGGGATCCGGATCGAGCCGCCGCCGTCGTTCGCGTGGGCGATCGGCACGAGCCCGCTGGCGACCGCGCATGCCGAGCCGCCGCTCGAGCCGCCGGTCGAGCGCGTGAGATCGTACGGGTTCTTCGTCGGCGGCCACGCGAGCGGCTCCGCCGACGGCAGGATCCCGAGCTCCGATGTGTTGGTCTTGCCGACGATCACGAAGCCGGCGCGGCGCAGCGCGGCGACGAGGTGACTGTCGTGCGGGAAGCGGATCCCGGCCTGCTTGAGCGGCAGCACGCCCGAGGTATGGAGCGCGCCGCCCACGGTCGCGCAGATGTCCTTGATCAGGAGCGGGACGCCGCGAAACGGCCCGGCCGGTGGGTTCGCCGCCGCCGCGCGCGCCTCCGCGAACAGCGGGATCGTGACCGCGCCGAGCTCGTCGTTGTGGCGCTCGATCCGGGTGATCGCGAGGTCCACGAGCTCGGCCGGCGACGCCTCGCCGCTCCGCACCAGCTCCGCACACGCCGTGGCATCGAGATCCGACACGCGCATGGGACGACCTTACCCGGATCGTCGGGCTCGGGCGTCGGACTCGGGCTCGGCTCGGACTCGGGCTCGGGCTCGGGCTCGGGCTCGGGCTCGGACTCGGGCGTCGGACTCGGGCTCGGGCTCGGGCCCGGGCTCGGACTCGGGCTCGGGCTCGGACCGCCGGCCGAGCTCCGGCACCTCTGAGCCCGGCGACGCTTTCCGCGGACCGCGCCCCCGCAGTAAGGTGCGCGCATGTCCACGGTCGCGGACGTTCCCCGGGCTCTCGCCGGCAAGCTGGCCCTCGTCACCGGTGGTGGCCGCGGGATCGGCGCTGCCATCGCGCGCGGGCTCGCCGCCGCGGGCGCCCGGGTCGTGGTGTGCGGTCGCACGCGACCCGACCTCGAGGCCGTCGCGAAGGAGATCGGGGGCGTCGCGCTCGTGGTCGACCTCCTCGATCGGACGAGCACCGACGTGATGCTGGCGTCCGTCGGGCACGTCGACGTGCTCGTCAACAACGCCGGCGCCGCCGAGAGCGCGGCACTCGACCGCACCACCGATGCGATGTGGGATCAGATCGTCGAGCTCGACGTCACCGCGCCGTTCCGCGTGATCCGCGCGGTCGTCCCCGGCATGATCAAGGGCGGCTGGGGGCGCGTCATCAACGTCGCCTCGAACGCCGGGCTGACCGGCTACGGCTACTCCGCCGCGTACTGCGCCGCCAAGCACGCCCTCGTCGGCATGACCCGCGCGCTCGCGATCGATCTCGCGCGGACCGGCGTCACCATCAACGCGCTGTGCCCCGGCTGGGTCGAGACCAACATGGCGGAGGAGGCGGTCACCCGGATCGCGGTGAAGACGGGCCGCACCGTCGACGAGGCGCGCGCGTCGCTCGCAGGGATGAGCCCGCAGCGCCGGATGATCATGCCCGACGAGGTGGCGCACGCGGCGGTCATGCTGTGCGCGCACGAGGCCCGCGGCATCCACGGCCAGACGATCGTCATCGACGGCGGGGCGGTGCTCAAGTGACCCCGCCGCGCGCGACGCGGCCAACCTGTTCCGGGGCCGGCTCCCGGCCCGCGAGGTGAAAGCATGAGCGCTCCCGAGATCACCGTTTCCGAGTGGCCGTCCCCGCGCGGCTACGCGAATGGCCGCGCCGGCGAAGGCCGTCCCGTCCACATCGCCGGCCAGATCGGCTGGGACGAGCACCGCACGTTCGTCCTCGGCGGGCTCGCGCCGCAGTTCGGCAAGGCGCTCGACAACGTGCTCGCGGTCGTCCGCGCGGCCGGCGGCACGCCCGAGGACATCGCGTCGATGACGGTGTTCGTCACCGCCATCGACGAGTACCGCCGCGGGCAGAGCCTGCTCGGGCCGGTGTGGCGGGAGCGCATGGGCCGCCACTATCCGGCGATGGCGCTCGTCGCCGTGAGCGCGCTCGTCGAGCCCGAGGCGGTCGTCGAGATCCAGGCGATCGCCTACGTCCGCGAGGCCACCCCGTGATCCAGTCGACCTCGTTCACGTCGCAGCTGGTGCGCGGCGTCGCCACGATCACGCTCGATCGCGAGAAGCGGCTCAACGCGCTGACCTTCGAGGTCTACCAGGAGCTGGCGGATGCCTTCGAGGCGCTCGATCGCCACGACGACGTCCGCGCGATCGTGATCACCGGCCGGGGCCGCGGGTTCTGCTCGGGCGGCGACCAGGACGACATCATCAAGCACCTGCTCGGCCGCGATACGCCGGCCTTGCTCCAGTTCACGCGCATGACCGGCCGCCTCATCAAGGCGATGCGCAGCTGTCGGCGGCCGATCGTCGCGGCGATCAACGGGGTCGCCGTCGGGGCCGGGGCGGTGATCGCCTGCGCCAGCGATCTGCGGATCGCCGCGGTCACGGCGAAGTTCGGCTTCGTGTTCCCCGCGGTCGGGCTCTCGGGTGCCGACATGGGCGTGACCTACCTGCTGCCGCGGATCGTCGGCCTCGGCCATGCCTCCGAGCTGCTGTTCTTCGGTGACCTGATCGACGCCGATCACGCGCTGCGGATCGGCCTCGTCAACCGCGTCGTGCCCGAGGCGGCGGAGGCGGTCGAGCTCGCGCAGGCCTGGGCGCTGCGGCTCGCGCAGGGCCCGGCGTTCGCCCACGCGATGACGAAGCAGATGATCGAGAGCGAGCACGTGATGGCGCTCGGCGAGGCGATCGAGGCCGAGGCGCAGGCGCAGGCGCTGTGCATGCAACACCCCGACTTCGCCGAGGCCCACGCGTCGTTCAAGGAGCGGCGCCCCGCGAGGTTCCGCGGTGCGCCGGAGTGACGGCGTCATGAGGCTGTCGAGCGACGATCTGCCGATGTTCTTCGACGCGTCGCACGCGGCGCTGGCGGACCGGCTGCGGGCCGCGGCCGACGCGATCGCCGCCGTCGAGGAGCCCGGCGCCCACGCCGACGAGGCGGGCCGGGAT
>JALZOI010000303.1 GCA_030857245.1 Myxococcota bacterium | reverse complement strand
GTGCTGGCGCCGGCCTTCGTGTGGCCCGGCGCGACGCCGTGGTTGATCCCGCGGGACCGGCTGACGGGCGTCGACGCGAGCCGCCCGATCCCGGCGAAGACGGTGCTCGGCGTGTGGACCGTCGTCGGCGCGAGCGACGGCGATCCGGCGGCGCCGTTCCTCGATGAGGTCGCGTACGGCGGCCGCTATGTCTACGCCCTCGTGCCCGCCGTGCGCGGCAGCGATCCCGACACGTACACCGCCTTCGT
The DNA here is from genome assembly GCA_030857245.1 of Myxococcota bacterium. GTDB lineage: Bacteria > Myxococcota_A > Polyangia > Haliangiales > Haliangiaceae > JABFXX01. Next base: position 8,070 of record JALZOI010000303.1, on the reverse strand, counting down.
GGGCGACGCCGTCACCACCGGGGTCGTGTCGCCGCGCGCCGCCTGGTTCAACCGCAAGCTGTGGTTCCACCTCGCGCTGATCGTGCTGATCGCCGCGAGCCTGTTCGGCTTCACCTGGCTCGCGCAGCGCAAGGCCCTGTTCGTGCGGCGACTCCCCGGCGTCGACGCGATCGAGGACGCGGTCGGCCGCTCGACCGAGATGGGCCGCCCGATCCTCTACGTGACCGGCGTCGAGAAGACCGAGGACATCCAGACCATCGCGTCGATCTTGATCCTCGGTCACGTCGCCGAGATCGCGGCGAGGTACGAGACCGACCTGCGGGTGGCCAATGCCCATCCCCTCACGATGGTGCTCGCCGAGGAGGTCGTGCGGCAGGGCTACGCCAACGCCGGCCGCGCCGACGCGCATCGCCCCGAGGACGTGCTGTTCATCACCAGCGAGCAGTTCGCGTTCGCCGCCGCGGTCAACGGGATCATCGTGCGCGAGCGGCCGGCGACCAACATCTACTTCGGGCGGTTCTACGCCGAGTCGCTGATGCTCGCCGAGACCGGCTACCTCACCGGCGCCGTCCAGATCGCCGGGACCGCGGAGCTCACGCAGCTGCCGTTCTTCATCGCGGCCTGCGACTTCACGCTGATCGGCGAGGAGCTGTTCGCCTGCTCGGCGTACCTGACGCGCGAGCCCAACCAGATCGCGCTGCTCAAGGCCGGGGACGTCCTGAAGGTGACGATCGCGGTGATCGTCGTGATCTTCACGGTGCTCGCGACGATCGGCTCGCAAGGCTGGGCGGTGCCGTTCGTGATCGAGGATCTGCTACCGGCGGCCGGCCGATGAAGCAGACGCTCCCCGTCGCGCTCGGCATGCTCGTCGGCCTGTACGCCGTCGTGGCGTACTTCGTCCCCGACTACTGGCTGCAGGCCACCGTGTCCTCGCACGTGTTCGAGTGGGGCGGCGTCGTCGCCGCCGCGGCCTACGTGCTCGGCGGGATCAACCTCGTGCAGGTCACGTGGCCGAAGATCCGGCGACGCGAGCCGGATTATCGCTACAAGGTCGTGATGCTCACCGCCGCGGCGATCATGCTCGTCGCCGGGTTGCCGTGGCGCAGCGTGTTCGGGACCGAGGCGCCCGGGCAGATCGCGAAGGTCGGCACCGATCCAGCGGCGGCCGCGCGTGGCGTCGCCGTGTTCGAGCTCGCCGCGCCGCCCGACGTCCAGATCACGCTGGGGGTGCTCGTCACGCACGCCGGGCGAACGCCGCGGGTCGAGCTGCCACCCGGCATCGTACCGATCAAGGCCGGACGCCGGGTCGTCGGCTACGACAGCCTCGAGGACACGATCACCGTGGTCGCCGGGGACATCGTCCGGGTGACCGCCGATCCCCAGCTGCAGTGGGGCGCCGACGGCCGCGTCCGCACGTGGATCTTCGACTACGTGTTCGCGCCGTGCAACGCGACGATGTTCGCGCTGCTCGCGTTCTTCGTGGCCTCGGCGGCGTTCCGCGCGTTCCGCGCCCGCACCATCGAGGCCGGCCTGCTGCTCGGTGCCGCCATCATCGTGCTGCTCGCCCGCGCGCCGATCGGCGCGGTGATCTCGAACGGGCTCCCCGATCTCGCGCAGTGGATCCTCGACGTCCCGAGCAACGGCAGCCGGCGCGCGATCATCATGGGCGCCGCGGTCGGCGCGATCGCGACGAGCCTGCGCGTCATCCTCGGGCTCGAGCGCTCGCACCTCGGAGGCGAGCAGTGACGAAGCCGGTCACCGACTGGCACCAGCGGCTCGCGCACTTCGATCGGCGCTGGATCTTCCTGGTCATGGCGCTCGCGATCGTGGTGCCGCTCTACTTCCCGATCGGCCTGCCGATCAAGCCGTCGCCGATGACGAAGGCGGCGTTCAACGTCGTCGAGGAGCTCCGGCCCGGCGACGTCGTCTACATCTCGATGGACGTCGACCCGGCGTCGACCCCGGAGCTCGAGCCGTACTACCGGGCGCTCATGCTGCAGCTCAAGCGCAAGAACGTGCGGATGGTGTTCGGGTGTCTGTGGCACACCGCGCCGCCGCTCGTCGAGCGCTGGCTGCGCGAGGCCGTCGACGTCGCGATCGCGCCCGCTGGCAGCGAGGGCTACGACGGCGCCCCGGACCGCCCGTACGTCCGCAACGTCGACTACGCCTACCTCGGGTTTCGCGAGGGCCAGATCAACACGATGATCGGCATGGCCACCAACCTGCCGCGCGTGTTCGACGGCCGCACCGCCGATGGCGCGCTGCTCGCCCGGATCCCGTGGCTCGCGCCGATCCGCCGGCTCGGCGACTTCAAGCTCGTGATCTCGGTGTCGGCGATCGCGCCGGGCGCCAAGGAGTGGGTGCAGTACGTCCAGAGCCGCTACGCCATCCGCATGCTCGCGGCGACGACCGCGGTGTCGACGACCGATCTCGCGCCGTACTATCAGTCGGGCCAGCTGCTCGGCCTCGTCGCGGGGCTCTCCGGCGCCGCCGAGTACGAGGTGCTCGTCGGCCGCCCCAGCATCGGCGTCGCCGGCGCCGACGTGCTCAACGTCGGCCACGGCGTCGTCATCCTCGCGATCGTGTTCGGCAATGTCCTCTACTTCCTCGAGCGACGCCGCAAGAGGCAGCGATGACCGAGCTCGCCACCATCGACGTCGTCGGAGTGTGGGTCGGGATCTTCCTGACGATCTGCATCCTGTCGTTCCTCTACGGCGACAACCCGTTCTACAAGTTCGCCGAGCACCTCTTCGTCGGGGTCTCGATCGGCTACATCGTCGTCGTCCAGTTCAAGAGCAACCTCTGGATCAAGGTCGAGCGCGGCCTGACGTGGTGGGACATCGTCCCGGTACTCCTCGTCGCCATGCTGTTCGCCCGGCTCGCGGCGAAGCGGCTCGGCTGGCTCGGCAAGTTCCCGCTGGCGTTCGTCGTCGCGCTCTACGCGGGCCAGTCCGTGGTCGGCCTCGTGGGCTCCGACCTCGGCGATCAGATGAAGGTCGCCGCCCAGCCGCTGATCGTCGAGAAGGTCGACCTCAACACCGCGACCACGTCCGAGCTCTCGCTGCTCCCCGGGGTCTCGCCGATCCTCGCGACGAAGCTCGCGGCCGAGCGAGGCGAGCGCCCGTTCACCAGCGTCGAGGATGCGGTGACGCGCCCGAGCCTGACGGCTGGCGAGCGTGCCGATCTGCAGATCGAGCGCGGCCCGATCGTCGGTCTCGACGCGCGCGCCGCCGTCGGGCCCGGGCAGGTCGACTGGTTTGGCGTCGTCTCGCAGGTGCTCCTCCTGCTCGCGCTGCTCACCGGGCTGCTCTACTTCTACTTCTCGATCGCCCACGCCGGGCCGGTCGGGAAGGTGTCGCGCGTCGGGCTGTGGATCCTGATGATCGGGTTCGGCGCGAGCTTTGGCTGGACGGTGCAGGGCCGGATCGCGCTCGCGATCGGCCGCGCGCAGGACATCCGGGGCACGTTCATGGCGGCCTCTGACGCCCGGCAGGTCCACGGCGAGCTCGCGGCCCTCGTGTCGATCGTGATCGTCATCGTGGGCATCTACGTGTGGGAGCGCCGGCGCCCGGCCGACCGGCCGCCGCCGGCATGAGCGGCGAAGGCCGTTCGACAACGCTACGCGCGTGGGCGGACCGCCATCCAGCCGCGCAGGCGAGGGTAGACTCCACCGGGTGAAGGTGGACGATGCGACGGCTGACTGGATCGACGCGACCACGGCCTGGTGGCTGCAGCACCTGGGGCCGGTCAGCGCGGCTCCGGCCCTGCCGGTCGACGACCACTTTCCCCGTCGCGAGCCCCAGGCGCTGCTCGACGCGGTCCTCGGCTTCGCGGGGCTGAGCGACTGGCGGTTCGAGCTCGTCGATGGGAGCGCGGTCGTCATGCGTGATCCCATGGAGGGCATGCCACGCCCACCGTCCCGGACGCGGTGCTCGCGGCCGACGAGGCCGAGGAGGCCCCGCTCCCAGCGGGTGGCCCCTATCCGATCTCGTACACGCGCGAGCAGGCAGCAGATCCCATGTCGCTGATCGCCTCGTTCGCGCACAGCGCCAGCCACTACCTCCTCTATGCCGCCGACGAGGAGCCGCCCGGTGAGGAGGACGAGCGCGACGCCGTCGTGGAGGTCAGCGCCGTGATGATGGGCTTCGGGGTGTTCGTGGCGAACGCGGCGTTTCGATTCGAGCAGTTCGACACCGGTGGGTTGCACGGGTGGAGCAGCGCGACCGTGGGTGCACTCGACGAGGCCGCGCTCGGCTATGCGCTCGCGGTCTACGTCGAGCTGACCGCGACGGAGGTGGCTCCGGTGCTCGCGCACCTCACCCCCAATCCCCGGGCGGCGTTCAAGTGGGCACGCGGACAGCTCCAGGGCCGCCGGCGAACCACCATCGAGCGGCTCGCGGCGATCGTGCCGGAGCCGCGTGACGCGGCTCCGTATCGCTGACCCGCCGCCGGCATAAACCGCAGCGGCGCCCGGTTCGTGCTCTCGATGGCTGCCCGGCTCCTGCAACTCCCCCTGAGAGGCTTCGTGACAGGGTCTCTTTCCGTTCGCCTCGGGGCTGGCACGCCGCGCTCGGGCGAGGCAAGCTGACCCCCTCCCGTGCGGTACGAGGTCAAGATCGGATGGCGCTACCTCTACGGAGGTCGGCACGACCGCGGGATGCTGATGCTCTCGGCGCTCTCGCTGCTCGTCACGCTCGGCGGGCTCGGCATCTTGCTGCTGTCGAGCGGGAACTCGGTCGGCGTCCTGATGTTCGTCCTCGGGATGATCTCGACCTCGATCTTCGCGCTGCTCTCGCTGTTCAGCGTGTTCGTCTCGGTCTCGGTGCTCGGTGTCGCACTTGGCGTGGCCGCACTCACGATCGTGCTCGCCGTCACGACGGGCTTCCAGAAGCAGTTCCGCGACAAGGTGCTCGGCGTCAACGCGCACGTGATCGTGTTGAAGAGTCAGGCGACGTTCGCGGAGTACCGCGACGTCATGAAGACCGCGCAGGAGATCGACAAGGACGTCATCGCCGTCCAGCCGTTCATCTTCGCGGAGATGCTCGTGACCCGCGGCAAGGGCGAGCTGTCGGGCGTCGCGATCAAGGGCATCGATCCGACGCTGGTCGGGGGGGTGCTCGATCTCGAGAAGCACATGATCGAGGGCTCGGTCTCGACGCTGAACGCCGAGTCTCGGCCCGGCGTGCTGCCGCCGATCATCATGGGCAAGGAGCTCGCCCACAAGCTCAAGGCCAAGATCGGCGACGATGTCACGGTCGTCGTACCGCTCTCCAACATCGACTTCGACACCTGGCGCGCCACCTCGAGCGCGCCGCGCACCCGCAAGTTCCAGGTCACCGGCATCTTCTACAGCGGGTTCGACGAGTACGACCGCCGGCTCATGTACACGGCGCTCAAGGACACCCAGGACCTGGTCGGCCGTGGCGATCAGGTGATGGGCGTCGAGCTCAAGGTCCGCGACGTCGACGACGCCGAGGCCATCGCCGTGCGGCTCGAGAAGGCGCTCGGCGGGCCGCCGTACCAGGTCCAGGACTGGTACGAGCTCAACCACAACCTGTTCACCGCGCTCAACCTCCAGAAGCTCGCGCTCGTCATCATCCTGACGCTCATCATCATCGTCGCCGCCGTGAACATGGTGTCGGCGCTGACGATGATGGTCACCGACAAGACGCGCGAGATCGCGATCCTCAAGTCGATGGGCTCGACGTCGGGGAGCGTGGCCCAGACCTTCCAGGTCGTCGGCCTCGCGATCGGAGGCGCCGGCACGCTGATCGGCGTCGCGGTCGGGCTCGCCACCTGCTACGTGGTCAGCTCGTACGGCTACCACCTCGATCCGAAGGTCTATCTCATCGATCGGCTGCCGATCGAGGTGAAGGGCCTCGAGGTCCTCCTGGTCGCCGGCATCACGATGGCGATCAGCATCGTCTCGACGCTCGTGCCCGCGCAGCAGGCCGCAGCGCTGCGGCCCGTCGACGGCCTCCGCTACGACTGACGGTCCGTGCAGTTCGAGTTGCATTCGTGCAACTGGAATTGCCAGATTGCAACGGTGTCGGGATCGGCGCCCTGTAAGATCACGTGGTTGCGCGAACCTACAGTGGCCCACCCCTTGTATCAGTCCGCGCTCATCAACATGCGCACCTTCAACTCGCTGCTCGCTGCTCTGGTTCTCTCGGTCTCCTCGCTCACCGCGGTCGGCTGCGCCACCAGCGGCACGGACGACCACTACTCGGAGCTCGAGGACGAGGCCGCTCTCGCGGGCACGTTCAACCTCTGGCAGTCCACGGACGGCCAGTGGCGCTTCCACCTCAAGTCGGGCAACGGCGCCACGCTGCTGACGTCCGAGGGCTACACGACCCGCACCGGCGCGCTCAACGGCCTCCTCTCGGTCCAGCACAACGGCGTCGACCCGGCGCAGTACGAGGTCCGCCAGACCGCGACCGGCTTCAACGTCCGCCTCGTCGCGGGCAACCACGAGACGATCGGCTTCACGCAGGTCTACTCCACGAAGGCGAGCGCCACCCGCGCCATCACCTCGTGCGTCCGGGCCGTCACCAGCTACCTCGACCGCCGCGAGGCGAACACGACCGGCGCGCGCGTCGACGTCGAGCAGGGCCAGACCGGCAAGTTCCACTTCAGCTTCTACGCGAAGAACGGCCAGCACGTCCTGTCGTCGGAGTCGTACGAGTCCGCCGCGGCCGCGTTCAACGGCGCGTTCGCGGTGCAGAAGGACGGCCAGCTCGCGACCGCGTACACCATCAAGGAGAACGTGGCCGGTGGCTTCTACTTCACGGTGAAGGCCACCAACGGCGAGATCATCGGCGTCAGCCAGCAGTACACGACCAAGAGTGGCGCCACCGAGGGCGTCGCGGCGCTGATGCGGCTGCTGCCCGTCATCTCGGTTCTCTAGTCGGCGCGCCGCTCGTCGACCTCGCCCGCACCGCGCCTGCAAAGCGCGGTGTTTGGCGTTCGGGGAGGCCCGTCACACGGCCTGGCAAGTCGTGACCACCGGGGCGCCGAAGCGGCGGGACAGCGCTACCCTGCAGGCATGACCAGCAATGCGATCTTGTGGGTGGTGGCGTTGCCGCTCGTCGGCTGTGCCAAGACGGACTCGAGTGACGTGCTGACGTCGGGCATCCACGCGAGCATCAGCGCGACGAGCGCCGGAGCCGGGACGACTGACGTCCAGGCCACGCTGTTCCTCGGCAACCCCATCAACCTCAACTTCGTCGAGCTCACCGGCGATGACGAGCTGATCGCGTCGCACGGCGGCATGGACCAGGTGATGGTCCAGAGCGAGCTGTTCAACGTGGTGGCGCACCGCGCGAGCTTCCAGGCCGACGCGGAGGGTGCGGTGTTCGAGGTCGCGTTCCAGCGCACGGTGGATGATGGTGCGCCGAGCTCGACCGCGACGTTGCCGGCGAAGTTCACGCTCGCGCAGCCGGCGTCCTCGGCCTCGCGCGCGGCGCCGCTGAGCCTGGCGTGGTCCCCGGCAGCGACGAGTGACCTCATGAGCTGGAGCGTCGAGGGCGACTGCATCGAGCGCGAGAGCAGCCCGATCACGGGCGATCCGGGGATGGCGGTGATCCCGGCGAACACGATCAAGCGCAGGCCCGCGACCACCACGCCCGAGACGTGCGTGATCACGGTGGCGGTCACGCGAACGCGGGCGGGCACGCTCGACCCGGGCTACGGCAAGGGCGGCACGATCACCGGCAACCAGACGCGGCGCATCCAGCTGAGCTCGACGCCGTAGGGGACGCCCTCCACTAACGCAACGTCGACAGACTCAACCCTGCGAAATCGTTGCGCCCGAAGGGGGACGCCCTCCACTAACGCAACTTGCGTGAGCACTGCCGCGTTTTCCGGTGAGCGCACACTCGCGAGCTCGCGGGCCTGCCGGCCTTCGCGGAGGTCGTCCGGCGGCTGTCCGAAGTTGCGTTAGTGCCTGTCCCTGATTGGTCGTGACCGTGATCGTGGCCGTGATCGGGCCCGTGATCGTGGCCGTGCACGTGAACGGGAACGCTACCGTGATCGTGATCGCCCCCCTTGACGATCAGGGGTCGATCATTT
>JALZOI010000933.1 GCA_030857245.1 Myxococcota bacterium | reverse complement strand
TTCCGATCGCGTGATCGTCGTCGATTAGCTAGCTAGAGCTTGCCCGGAAATTCGGGCGATGAAACCCGAGTTTCACGGCAGTCGCCGTCGCTGTTTTCGGTGGTGATCAGATTTGGACACCGCCGGCTCGTGTTGCTGAGGCGGCTCGACGTCATCCGACGAGCACCATCTCGTCTCGCTGCGCCAACCCACGAACGAACTTGTTCAGGTTGTAACCGAGAACCGCGCGCTGGCCGCACATCGCCATCGCCGGCCTGGAGCGAGCATCCGGTTTCGTAAAGCCATACTTCGAGTGTTTCACCGTCCCGATTCCTGCCTCGACCTGCGCTCTCTCTTTCACCAACTTGTTCTTCATCGCACCACTGACCGACCACTTGATTCGGCCGCGGGGGGCCAGTCCCACATGCTTGACGCCCTTCGCCTTGAGCACCGCCACGTTCTCTTCGCTGTGACCAGCTCGGTCGTAGGCATATCCCTCCGGTGGCTCCCCGAACAACGCGATGTGATCGTCGACTGCCTTCACGGCAAACCGTGCATCCACCAACTCGCGGCGATCTGACGCAACTCTCGCCAACAGAAACCCGCCACGCAGCCTCGAGATCCCCCACTGCAACCCGAACTCCACCTTCTTGCCCGCCTTGCCGCGGACGATCGAATACAGCTCCGGGATGTGCACGCTGATGATCTTGTTCGCGGCGACAAAGCCCGTCTTGATCCAGTAACGGATCTGCGGCAGCAGCTTGGTCATCACCTCGTGCAGCTGCTTCGTCTTGGCATGCGCGACCTTCGCGTACTTGACCAAGCGTTGCTTGTGCAGCTCCGCTACCTGAAGCGCCAGTCCCAGGTGAGACTGAACATCCTCGACGAGGTTGGTCATATCCGACGTCAACTTCATCCGCGCCTTCTTCGACTTCTCCTTCGCAAACAAGCGGAACTCGCGCAGCCGTTTCCTGCCCGCAGCAAACTTCGCCGCCATCGCGGCGCCGAACGCCTTGAGCGCTCCACCGGCCTTCATGCTCGCGGCCGCAATCGCCGTCAGAAACGTCGCCATCAAGTTCATCTCGTTCGGATACGGAATTACGGCCTCCTGCGCCGTAGTGTCCGCCACCAGAAACTTCGGATCGGCCAACTTCTCCTCCACCGCCTCCGTCACCACGTACTCGTTCAGCCGCTTCATCCCGTCCTCGCCCAGTAGCTCCTCGAAATCCTGGATCGTGTTCGCGTCCGGACTCCACTCGGTCTCCGTCAACCCACACAGGTAACGCGCCGGCGCGTAGTGCCGGATCTGATCCTCGGTCTCGCGATAGGTGATCCGCCGGGTCGAACGGAACACCACCGCACCTATCAACGCTCGTAAATGTGGCGGTCGACCCGCTGCGTTCTTGAGCTTGCGGGCTCGAATCGCCTCGACAATCTCCTCCAGCTCGGTCCAGTCGAGCTCGTGAGTCAGTCGCACGAGTCGGTGATTCATCTCGATGGCGATCATGGATTTCGTCGAACGTGCAAACAGCTCGGGCTGGCGATTGCCACGCTTCCGTCGCGTACTCATGCTGGTCCTCCCGTCGAGCCACTGAGATCCACGCTACGGATTCGGATCGACTTGTCGATCCTCCCGATCAGTTTTCTCGTCGAGAACCGTCAGAATTTCCGGGCAAGCTCTAACTAGGGCTCGATGCGGTTGGTTTGCGCGGTCGTCTTGGCTGCCGGGTGCGCCGGTCGCGAGCCCGTTCGCTTCGCCTCGCCGATGATCGGCATGGCGTCGGTGCCTGCACCCGCGCTGCTCGGCCCGCGCGAGCGGCCCGAGAATCCGTCGAATCGGGATCCGATGCCGCGCGAGGATCAACGCCAGGCCTCGGCCACCGCGGCGGCCGCGATCGCGCGCACGGAGGTCGCTCGCACGCGCGACCGCCTGCCCTCGCCTCACAAGGCCCAGCCCGCCACGGCCTCGCTTCGCACGCCCGTCGATCTGCACGATCTCGTGGGCCGTCGCGAGAAGCGCGAGCCGTTCGTCGCGACGCTCGGCTGGGCGCACGAGCTCGGGCTGCGCGCGGATGCCGTCACCGCGACCGAGCTGATCGCGTGGGCCGAACGGACGCACCGCTTGCACGCCGCGAGCGAGCAGCCGCAGCCGGGAGACCTGTTGATCTTCGATCGCACCGCGAGCGAGGACCCGGCCGATCTGATCGCGATCGTGATCTCGCGCGATGGCCGCGGCGTCACCGAGATGCTGTACGTCGCCGGTGGGGTCGTGCGCCGCGGCTTCGTCGATGCCTCGCGGCCCACCAAGCGCCGCGATGGCGATGGCGCCGTGCTCAACACGTACCTTCGTCACGGCAAGCGATCACCGCCGAGCGGCACCCGCTATCTCGCAGGCGAGCTGCTCGCGCACGTCATCCACGTGCCTTGACCGCCAAAGCCGACGGTAGACAAGCCGGTGTGGCATCACCTAGACGCAATCCTGCTGACGACTGTCCGATATTCGGACCCAGCGTGGGTGAGCCCGAAGGGTCACGTGGGCGAGATGTATATACGGTATATACG
>JALZOI010000302.1 GCA_030857245.1 Myxococcota bacterium | reverse complement strand
CGCTCGGGACGCACGCCGGCCGGGTCATCGAGGCGGCCGGCGCGGACGCCGAGCTCGCCGACTCGCCCGCCACGGCCGCGGCTCGCGTGCTCGCGCGCACCGCCCCGGGTGACTGGATCCTGCTCAAGGCCTCGCGAGGCATGCGCCTCGAGCGAGTGCTCGCCGCGATGAAGACGCTCACCACGGAGGCTGCGGTCTAGTGCTGTTCCACCTGCTGTTCCGCGTGCTGGGCGACGACCTCAGCTTCCTGCGGGTGTTCCGCTACACCTCGACGCGCATCCTCGCGGCCGCGATCACCGCGCTGCTGCTGTCCTTCATCATCGGCCCGTGGTTCATCGAGAAGCTCAAGTCGCGGCAGATCGGCGAGACGATCCGCACCGACGGCCCCGCCACGCACAAGAAGAAGGCGGGCACGCCCACGATGGGCGGCTCGCTGATCCTGTTCTGCCTCACGATCTCGACGCTGCTGTGGTGTGACCTCACGAACGAGTTCGTGTGGCTCGCGCTCTCGGTCACCGTCGCGTTCGGCGCCATCGGCTTCGCGGACGACTACGCGAAGGTCGCGAAGAAGAACAAGGCGGGCGTCTCCGGCAAGCTGCGGCTCGCCCTCGAGTTCGCGATCGCCGGCGCCGCGATGGGCTACCTGTTCTACTCGGATCTGATGCCGGCGCAGATCCGGCTCTCGATCCAGCTGCCGTTCACGAACTTCTACGACGCCGGCCTCTACCTGCCGGCCTGGCTGTACGTGACGTTCGGCGCGTTCGTGGTCGTCGGCACGGCCAACGCCGTCAACCTCACGGATGGGCTCGACGGGCTCGCGATCGGCCCGTCGATCATGAACGCCGGGACGTTCCTGATCTTCGCCTATATCGCCGGCGTCGAGACCACGATCATCAACGCGGTCGGCAAGAGCGTGACGATCGCCGAGTACCTCAACGTCGCGCACATCGACGGCACCGCCGAGCTCGCGGTGTTCTGCGCCGCGCTGTTCGGCGCCGGGGTCGGCTTCCTCTGGTACAACACGTACCCCGCGCAGGTGTTCATGGGCGACGTCGGCTCGCTCGCGCTCGGCGGCTCGATCGGCATGCTCGCGGTGCTGACGAAGAACGAGATCGTGCTGCTCATCGTCGGTGGGCTGTTCGTGCTCGAGGCGTTGTCGGTGATCATCCAGACCACGTCGTTCAAGATCACGCGGCGGATGACCGGCACCGGCAAGCGCGTGTTCCGCATGGCGCCGATCCACCACCACTACGAGCTCAAGGGATGGGAAGAGCCGAAGATCATCGTGCGTTTCTGGTTGGTGTCCCTCGTCCTCGCCCTGATCGCGCTCGGGACCCTCAAGCTCCACTGAGGTTCGCATCATGATGGATCTCGACGGAAGCACGGTCGTCGTCGTCGGCCTCGCCCAGACCGGCATCGCGGTCGCGAAGTTCTGCGCGAAGCGCGGTGCCCGCGTCGTGGTCACCGATGGCAAGCCCGCCGATCGGCTCAACGACCAGATGCGCGCGCTCGACGGCGTGCCGGTGCGCTTCGAGCTCGGCGGCATGAACCTGTCGACGTTCCTCGCGGCCGACCTCGTCGTGATGTCGCCCGGCGTGCCGCCGCTCCCCGAGACCCGCGCCGCGCGGGCGCAGGGCGTCGAGGTGATCGCGGAGATCGAGCTCGCGTATCGCTTCCTCCATCCCGAGGCCACGCTGCTCGCGATCACCGGCACGAACGGCAAGTCGACGACGACGGCGCTGACCGGCTCGCTGTGCGAGGCCTCCGGCCGCCCGACGTTCTGCGGTGGCAACCTCGGCAACATGCCGCTGATCGAGGCGGTCGATCATCCCGCGAACGTGCCGGGCGGCCTCGTGGTCGCCGAGGTCGCCGCGTTCATGCTCGAGAACTGCAGGCAGTTCCGGGCGACCGCCGGCGTGCTCACGAACATCACCGAGGATCACCTCGACCGGTTCGGCACGATGGAGAGCTACGCGGCGATGAAGGGCCGGATCTGGGACCTCCAGCGGCCCGGCGATCTCGCGATCGGCAACGCCGCCGATCCGTGGGTGATGCGCGAGGCTGCGGGGATCCCCGGCCGGCTCTTCACCTTCGACGCGCGCGCCGGCGCGGCCGACGCCTTCGTGCGCGGGGGCGCACGCGGCGCGGTCCTGTCGCCCGATCGCGAGCAGCTCGTCCTGCGGCTGGCTCCCGATGCCGACGACGAGCGCTACCCCGTCGACGACCTCGTGATCGTCGGCAATCACAACCTGGAGAACGCGATGTGCGCGTATCTCGCTGCGCGCGGCATCGGGCTCGCTCCCGCCGCGGTGCGCGCCGGCGCGCGGGCGTACCGCCCACTGCCACATCGCATGGAGCTCGTCGGCGAGCAGGCCGGGATCTACTTCTACGACGACAGCAAGGGCACGAACGTGGCGTCGGTCGCCGCGTCGGTGCGCGGGTTCCCGCGCCCGCTCGTGCTGATCGCCGGCGGCGTCGACAAGGGCGGGTCCTACGCGGCGATGTTCGAGGCGCTCGAGGGCGTCTGCAAGGGCATCGTGCTGATCGGCAAGGCGGCGCCGCTGATCCGCGACGCCGCTTCCGCTCATCACGTGACGTACCCCGTGGTCGACGCGACGGACATGCACGACGCCGTCCGCCTCGCCACGGAGCTCTGCACGAGCGGCGATGCCGTCGTGCTCAGCCCCGCGTGCGCGAGTTACGACATGTTCCAGAACTTCGGCCACCGCGGTCGCGTGTTTCGCGAGGCGGTGTCATCGATCGGCGCGACGCGCCTCGATCGACCCTAGACCGGGCTGATCGCCCGGGTGGGGCGGCTGCCGCGCAGCGAGGCTGCGGTGCAGCCGTGATGGCCATCGGCTAGCGGCGGTAGAAGTAACCGCCACCGCCGACGAGCAGGAAGACGAGAAGGATGACAACGATCCAGGCAGTCGTGGACATGTGATTTCTCCTTTGACCGGAAGCGAAGCAAGCCATGTGCCTCGCCCGCTGAGAGATCTTCTCGGCCCAACCCTGGTCGATGAAAAACTGGCCCCGCCCGATCGGCGCCCCGAGGATGGGGCGGATGAGCGTGCTCGGCCGGATGGCGTCGCGAGATCGACGTGCAGCGTCGCCGGTGTTCCGCAGCGACGCTGCGCTGTCGTCGACCGGGGACCGCGGGGACGCGAGCCTGCCGCGCCGCGTGCTCGCGCGGATCGCCGAGCGGCTGCGGCGGCGCCCGGAGCCCGACACGATCGGCTCGATCGATCCGACGCTGCCCGCCACCGCGCAGGTCGTCGCGGTCCAGCACCCGAGCCAGACGCTGCCCGAGCGGCCGTACGATCTGCTGCTGCTCGCGGCGGTGCTCGGCCTGCTCGCGCTCGGCAGCATCGAGATCTACTCGGCGACCGCGGCGTTCGGGCTGACCTCGGGCGGGACGACCGGGCACCCGCAGGGCGGGCACTTCCTCGAGCGCCAGCTCGCGTTCGTCACGGTGGGCGGGTTCGCGATGTGGATGGGTGGCCGGCTCGACTACCGCAGGCTCAAGCAGTGGTGCTACCCGCTGCTGCTGCTGGCGCTCGTCCTGCTCGCCGTCACGCTCGCCACGCCCGCCCGCAACGGCGCGAGCCGCTGGATCCCGCTCGGCCCGCTGACGTTCCAGCCCGTCGAGATCGCGAAGCTCGCGCTCGTCATCTACCTGGCGTACTCGCTCGGCCGCAAGGCGGATCAGGTCAAGACGTTCACGGTCGGCTTCGTCCCGCACCTCGTCGTGTGCGGGATGATGATGGTGCTGCTGCTCGCGCAGCCCGACCTCGGTTCGTCGATCGTGCTCGGCCTGACCACGCTCGGCATGCTGTTCATGGCCGGCACCCGGGTCTCGTACATCCTGCTCGCCGTCCTCGCCTCCGCGCCGATCGCGTACAACCTCGTCGTCGGCACGCCGTGGCGACTGCAGCGCTTCCTCGCGTACTTCAACCCCGAGGCCTACGCGAGCAGCGAGGCCTACCAGTTCCTGCAGGCGCGGCTCGCGATGGGCTCCGGCGGGTTCTCGGGTGCCGGCCTCGGGTCTGGCCACCAGACGCTCGGCTACATGCCCGAGGCGCACAACGACTTCATCCTCGCGCCGATCGGCGAGGAGATGGGCTACCTCGGCGTGGCGCTCGTGCTCGCGCTGTTCGGCATCGTCGTGTGGCGCGGCATCCGCGCGGCGCTCGGGGCGCGCGACGTGTTCGGCGGCTACCTCGCATTCGGCATCACGCTGCTGTTTGGCGTGCAGGTGCTGTTCAACGTGGGCGTCGTGCTCGGCGTCGTGCCGAACAAGGGCATCACGCTTCCGCTCGTCAGCTACGGCGGCTCCTCGCTCGTCGTCACGATGTTCCTCGTCGGTCTCCTGCTCAACGTCGGTCGCCGCGCGGAGCGGCGCGGGTCTCGCGAGCAGGCGCAGCGCGAGGTGCTGCGGAAGAAGCGCCACCGCGTGCGCGTTGCGATCGTATGATCGCGGCATCGTCATGCGCCTGATGATCGCCGGCGGCGGCACCGGTGGGCACCTGTTCCCCGGGGTCGCGATCGCCGAGGAGCTGCGCGCGCGCGCTGCCAACGCCGAGGTGCGCTTCGTCGGGACCCGCCGCGGCATCGAGGCTCGCGTGCTGCCCGAGCTCGGGTGGTCGCTCGATCTCATCGAGGTCTCGGGGCTCAAGACCGTCGGTGCGATCGGCGCGCTGCGCGGACTGGTCCGGCTGCCGCGGGCGCTGTGGCAGGCCCGCCGCGCGATCGAGGCGTTCGCCCCCGATGCGGTGATCGGCGTTGGTGGCTATGCGTCGGGCCCGGTCGTGCTGATGGCGCGGCTCGCTGGCATCCCGACGGCGATCTGCGAGCAGAACTCGATCCCCGGCCTCACGAACAAGCTCCTCGGCCGCGTCGCCCGCACGATCTTCCTGTCGTTCGAGGAGTCACGGCGGTTCTTCAAGCCAACGAAGATCGTGATGAGCGGCAATCCGGTCCGCCGAGACCTCCTCCAGAAGCTGCTCGCCGCGCCGCCGGCGCGGGCCGACACCGCCGATGCCACCGTCGAGGTCCTCGTGTGCGGCGGCTCGCAAGGCGCGGTCGCCGTCAACGAGCTCGCCGCGCAGGCGCTGATCACGCTCGCCGGCGAGCGCCCGGTCGGCATCGTCCACCAGACCGGCGAGCGGGACCTCGCGGCGACCGCGCAGCGCTACGCCACCGCGGGCGTCGCGGCGGAGTGCCGCGCGTTCATCAAGGACATGGCGGCGGCCTACCAGCGCGCGGACATCATCATCGGCCGCGCCGGCGCGACCACGGTCGCCGAGCTCGCGATCGCGGGCAAGCCGGCGGTGTTCATCCCGTACCCGTTCGCCGCCGACAACCACCAGGAGCTCAACGCCCGGGCGGCAGGCTCGCAAGCGGCGTACCGGTGGGCGGCCGCCGGAGCGCGCACCCGCTGCGAGCTCGGCGCGCAAGCCGTGCAGCGACCGACGATCCCGCGCAGCGGATGCGCAGCCGCGGCGCCGCCGGTGAGCTCAGTACGTGGCGGAGACCCAGAGGTGGAGCGCGCGAAAGTCGCGCCCCTGCGTGCCCGCGGGCAGCGCCAGGTCGCCGCCGGCGAGGCGGCCATGGATCCACGAGGCGCCCATCCCGACCGCCGGCGAGACGGCGTACTGCGCGAGCGCACCGGCGGCGATCTCGTAGCCGCCGGCGACATCATCGAGCGGCGCCTTGAACCCCGTCGCGAGCCCGGCGGACAGGCCGCCCACGATCCGGTGCGTCGCGGTGACCGGGAGCCACAGGCGATCGCGGTTTGGCATCGGATCGTCACGGTGCGCGAGTGCGATGGTCACGCTCGGTAGCGTCGCGAACACGGCACCGCCGCGCTTGTACCGGAGCTTCGCCCCGAGCTTCGCGACGTGGTGCCCGCGCTCCAGGCTGGTCGCGTGGATGCCGGTGTTCGCGGCCACCGCGAAGGCGCCGCGGCGCAGCGCGTACAGCGCCTCGAGTCCGACATTGTCGTAGGTGCGGTTGCAGTCGTCGGTCGCGCAGATGCCGGCGCCCGCGTTGCCGCGGAAGCCGGTCCGCGCGAACGTCGAGTGCACGAGCGACACGGTGAGATCATCGGTGACGCCGACGGCGAGATCCGGTGCGATCGACGACACGTCGCCGACCCGACCGACGGAGGTGTCATTCTCGCTCGTGATCGTGGCGTTCATCCGATCCTGATCGAGGGTCAAGCCGGGCTGCGCGTACGCGGTCGGTGCGGCGACCAGCACCCCGACGCAGATCCCACGCAGCAGCCACGAGGAGCGCGCAAAGTCTGCGCAGAAGCGAGTCGCAAGGGGGCGTTGCATGGTTCCGTGCCCCGGCGTGTGCAACTCGCATGACATCGACGAGAACGACCGACTCACGTCGTTCTCGCGACGGGAGAGCTGTCACGGCCGGAGCGAGCAGCTACAACGCCGCCATGAGCCGCATCGTGATCATCGGTGGCGTGGTCGCGGCGATCGCGATCGGCGCCGCGATCGGGCTCGGCCTGTTCACGTTCGTGTACGCGCGCGGTGGTTCGTACCTCGGCAATGACCCTGCCGCGTGCGCGAACTGCCACGTGATGGACGAGCACTACGATGCGTGGCGCAAGTCGAGCCATCACGCCGTCGCGGTGTGCAACGACTGCCACGCGCCGCCCAGCGGGCTCGCGAAGTACTGGGTGAAGGCCGTCAACGGCTACCACCACTCCTACGCCTTCACGACCGGCAACTTCGTCGAGCCGATCCGGATCACGCCGCGCAACCGCGCGGTCACGGAGCAACAGTGCCGGCGGTGTCACGCCGACCTCGTGGCCACGATGGGTCACACCACCGACGTGTCGTGCATCCGGTGCCACGACGCCGTCGGTCACCGCGTTCGCGAATGAGGAAGCCATGACCGAGAAGCAGGACCCACCCACGCCCCCACGACGCCGGCGACTACCGCTCCTGATCGGCGCGGCGGCGGTGATCGGTGCCCTCGCGACGGTGCTCGTCGCGGCGCTGCTCGTCAACGTCTCGAACCGCAAGCACGAGGGCGAGAATCCCTACTTCCGCGTCGTCGAGCTCACCGACGACACCGTCGATCCGGCGGTGTGGGGCAAGAACTTCCCGAACCAGTACGACGGGTACCGGCGCACCGTCGACCAGGTGCGCACGCGCTACGGCGGTAGCGAGGCGGTCCCGCGGACGCCCTCGGCCGCCGATCCGCGGTCGATCGTGGCGCAGTCTCGCCTCGAAGAGGATCCGCGGCTCGTGACGATCTGGACGGGCTACGCCTTCTCGAAGGACTTTCGCGAGGAGCGCGGGCACGCGCACATGCTCGACGATCAGACGTTCACCGAGCGGCAGCAGGCCACGCAGCAGCCCGGGGCGTGCCTGCACTGTCACGGCTCGATGTACACGGCCTACAAGGAGGCAGGCAACGGCGATCTGATCGCGGGGTTCGAGAAGGTGAACCCGATGCCGTTCGCCGAGGCGCGCAAGCTCGTCGAGCATCCGATCAGCTGCATCGACTGCCACGACCCGACGACGCTGGAGCTCCGCGTCACGCGCCCCGGGTTCATCGAGGGCATCCGCGCCGTCAAGGCGGCGCAGGGGATCGCGAGCTACGACGTCAACCGCGACGCGACCCACCAGGAGATGCGGTCGTTCGTCTGCGGGCAGTGCCACGTCGAGTACTACTTCAAGGGCAAGGAGAAGCGCCTGACCTATCCGTGGACGGAGGGCCTCACCGTCGACGCCATCTACGCGTACTACACGAAGGTCGACCACGCGGACTGGACGCATCCGCGCACCGGCACGCGCATGCTCAAGGCGCAGCACCCCGAGTTCGAGATGTGGAACCAGGGCGTGCATGCGCGCTCCGGGGTGTCGTGCGCGGATTGCCACATGCCGTACATGCGGGTCGGCGCCGCGAAGATCAGCGATCACCACGTGCGCAGCCCGCTCCTCAACATCAACCGCGCGTGCCAGCCATGCCACAAGTTCGGCGAGGACGAGCTCCGCGAGCGCGTCCACGCGAACCAGGACCGCACGTTCGCGCTCCGCAACCGCGCGCTCGATGCGGTGGTCGCGCTGATCACCGATCTCGAGGCCGCGAAGGCCGCGGGCAAGAGCGACGCCGAGCTCGCGAGTGCACGGGCACTCCACCGGCAGGCGCAGTTCTACGTCGACTTCATCGAGGCGGAGAACAGCATGGGCTTCCACGCCCCGGGCGAGGCCGCGCGCGTGCTCGCCATCTCGATCGACCTCGCCCGCCAGGGCCAGCTCGCGCTCCGCGGCGTGGCGCCGGTGGCGAGCTCCGACGCCGCGCGCCCCGGGGTGCCGGC
>JALZOI010000932.1 GCA_030857245.1 Myxococcota bacterium | reverse complement strand
GCACCGCATAGTGCGCGAGGACCCGCTCCTGCGCCGCGCGCGCGAGGTCCGCGCCGGCGAGCGCGTCGCTCTTGTAGTCGAGGATCCACAGCTCGTCGTCGTACACCACGAGGGCGTCGATGAAGCCACGCACGAGGCCTCGCCCCGACGCGAGCGGATAGCTGAACTCGACCTCGCGCGCGAGCGCGGCGGCGTCGACGAGCGCCGGCAGCGTCGACCCATCGGTGAGCGCGAGAGGGCGCGTCAGCGTCGCGTGGAGGATCTGCGCCGCGTGCGGTAGGTAGCGCCGATCCACGCCCTGGGCGCGGGCAGCATCCGCGAGCTGCGCGGCGACCTCGGGATGCGCACTCCACGTGGCGGCATCGTCGGTGCTGCGCGCGAGCGCGAGGTTGGCGTGCTCGAACACCTCGTGGAGCAGCAGCCCGGACGCGGCGCCCGGGGGCAGGTCGGTGGGGCCAACGAGTGGTGCGACGTCGACGGTGCCCGAGGCATCGTCGACGTCGAACTCGGCCGGATCGATCGCGAGCGCCTCGCCGGGCCGGGCCGCGGTCATCGGCGTCTCGAGATCGTGCGCGAGCCGGGTGTACGAGAGCATCACGAGGCCGCCGCGCGCGGCGGGGAGCGGCACCAGCGGCGCGGTCGTCGGGGCAGGCGGCGCGACGAAGCTCGCCAGCGCATCGGCCGGCGCGTCCGGAAGCTCGGGCAGGTCGACCGGGACGGCGATGCGCTCGAACAGCACGCGGGTGCCGCGATGGGCGCGCTCGACGAGCGGGCCGAGGCACCGCTGGATCGGCTGGTACGTCGCGTCCTTCTTCAAGTTGGCGTAGAGCGGCAGGTAGAGCCGGATCTGCGCGCGGGTCAGCGCGACGTACGCGAGCCGCTGGTTCTCGGCGTCGGCCGCGGCCTCGAGCTGCGCGGTCGTGGCCGCGTCATGGTCGCCGACGATGATCAGCCGGCCCGTCGCGTCGCGCAGCGTCTGCACGTTGCCCTTGGGGCCGCCCGCCATCCCGCCATAGAGGAACACGTACGGTGCCTCGAGGCCCTTCGCCTTGTGGATCGTCAGGATCCGCACGGCGTCGGCGTCCGTCTCGGCGCGCTGGACGTCGCGCTCGTCGGTCTGGCTGGTCTGGTCGGCCATCCAGCCGCGCAGCCGCCCGACCAGCTCGTGCAGATCGCTGCGCGCCTGTGCGAGCTCGGCGAGCAGCAGCTCGATCAGGTGCCAGGTGTTGGTGACGGCGCGCTCGCCGCCGCCGAGCACGAGCGCGCGCTCGGCGAACCGGCTGTCCTCGACGATCCGCCGGAACAGCGTCTCGTACCCGCGTCGCGCGGCGAGCAGCGCCCAGTCGAAGATCCGCGCGATCAGCGGGTGGTGGTCGGGGGCGTCGACCACGTGGACCAGATCCGCCCACGGCACGTCGAAGAACCGCGTGCGCAGCGCGCGCAGCCGGGCCGAGCGATCGCGCGGAGTGGCGATCGCCGCGAGCACGCACGCGAGCTCGGCGGCCTCGCGGGTCGCGAACAGCTTCTCGGGCTCGACGAGCGCACACGGCAGGCCGCGCGCACGCAGCGCCGCCGCGATCTCGGTGCTATCGCGGTTGGTGCGCGTCAGCACCATGACGTGCCCGAGCTGGAACGGCCGGGTCGTGCCGCGCGAGCTCCACACCGGCGGCGCCGCCCGCAGCGCCTCGATCGCATCTCCGATCCCGCGCGCGAGCGCGTGGCGGTTCGCATCGACGGAGGTCTTGCCGTCGCCCGCGAGCGCGAGCACGGTCACCGGCGGGCAGACCCCATCGGCGGTGACGACATCGCCGCTCGCGCGCACCGGCTCGTCGTAGGTGATGTCGCCGGCGAGGAGCGGCATCATCGGGTTGCCGAGCAGGATCTCGTTGACCGCGGCGACCAGCGGCTCGGTCGAGCGGCGGTTGACGTCGAGCGGGACCCGGGTCGCGCCGGCGCGCAGCATCTCGTCGCGCGCGTCGAGGTACGTGCGCACGTCAGCGCCGCGGAAGCTGTAGATCGCCTGCTTCGGATCGCCGACGATCGTGAGCCCGCGAGCCTCGGCGTGCAGCCAGACCTTGCGGAAGATGTTCCACTGCACCGGATCGGTGTCCTGGAACTCGTCGATCATCGCCCACGGCGTGCGCGCGCGCAGCCGGCTCGCGAGCTCCTCGCCGCGCGGGCCGGTGAGCGCGCGCCACACGAGCTGCAGCATGTCGTCGTAGTCGAACTGGCCGTGCTCCTGCTTGTCGGCCTGGATGCGCGCCATGATCGGCGGCAGCATCGCGGACGCGACCGCCTCGTCGAGCGAGACCACGCCGAGCACGCCGCGCACGGCGCCGACGATCTCGGCCGGCAGCTTGCCCGCCCGCGCAGCGATCATGCCGGCGGTGTCGCGGCACGCGTCGAGCATCGCGAGTTGCTCGGCGGGAGGCGCATCAGCGGGGCAGCGATCGAGCGCGGCGGCGACCGCCGCCAGCCGGTCGGTGAGCCAGCGCCGCTCGCTGGTCAGCGCGGCGGCGACGATGTTGCGGCGCGGCTCGGTGCCGAAC
>JALZOI010000301.1 GCA_030857245.1 Myxococcota bacterium | reverse complement strand
GACTCCTGGCGCAACAAGAACCAGCTCGATCCAGATCGCCCGCCGGCGAAGACCAGCCGATCACGCCGCCAGCGGGCGTGATCGGTCGACCGTCAGATCACGACGGAAAACGTCCGCCGTTAACACGGCGCGGACGCGCCGCCTCCTCCACCGCCGCCTGGCTACTACGCGCAGCCGGTGGCCGCACCAGCGCCCGTACGCCGAGGCTTCCTCATCGGCTTCTCGCTCGGCGCTGGCTCGATGACCTGCGACAAGTGCACCGACTCGCTCGACGGCCTCGCCCTCGACATCCACCTCGGCGGCATGATCACCCCGAAGCTCGCGCTGATGTTCGACGGCATGGGCGTCGCCCACTCGTTCGGCGAAGGCAGCGGCACGCTGATCCACGTCGTCGACACGATCGCGGCGCAGTACTGGGTGACGCCCCAGCTCTGGATCAAGGGTGGCCTCGGCATCGGCCGGCTCAGCGTCAACGACGCGGACGGCGATGAAGTCGCCGCGAGCGAGACCGGCACCGCCGCGATGTTCGGCCTTGGCTACGAGCTCGTCTCGAGCCGCACGTTCGCGCTCGACCTCCAGCTCCGCGGTGCCGTCGCGCACTACGACGAGGGCGACATCGAGATGGGCTCGCTGAACCTCGGCGTCAACTGGTACTGATCACCCCGGCCCATGCGTGAGCGGTCGGCCCCGGTCGTCAGCGGGTCAACAGCTCGTCCATCAACGAGGTGAGCCCCCGCATATCGTCCGGCTTCACGAGGTGAGCATCGAACCCGGATCTACGGCAGCGAGCCGCTGCGGCACAGCTTCGGCCTCAAACTCGTGCGAACGCCGGCGGCGGGTCGCTCACTGCGTCCGGAACCAGCCAACCAGCCGGCCGTGCAGCTCGCCGGCGAAATCGACCTCGAAGCGCCCCGCGAGACATCCCGCGTCACTGACGTCCGTCACGATCCGGTTGGTCCGCGACGAGTACGACGACGTGTCCGACAGGTCCACGGACGCGCCAAACCCGGTGGCTTCGCCGGGACGTGGCGGCTCGGGGTCGGGCGCGCCCTTGCCGTACCCCGAGAACGCGAGCCTTGGGAGGTCCGTGGTGATCTGGATGAGGGCGGGCGAATCGCTCGACGCGGTGGTCCACCTCGGCGTCCCGACGCCGAGCTCGTGTCGCGTCCCGTCGCTGTCGGTCAGCGAGCCCAGGGTCTCGCTGCGCGCGCCGCCGCCGCAGACGACCGGTGCATCAGCGATCTCGAGGCGCGCATCCGGCGTCGCGTCTGGCTGCACACCCGCGGAGTCGCAGGCAACGCACAGGACCAGGAGTGCAGGAGGACGAATGTCCCCAGTGTACCCGTCGAGCTGTCGGGCGTGGGCCGTCATAGGCTCGGCGCCTTCGTGTGAGGATTGCCAGGCGCGACCGGTGCGTGGCGAAGCGCGTGGTGTAACCGAGGACACCTCCCCGCCACTGGCCGGTTTTGGCGCTGCATCGTCCCCGAGGTCGGTGGACACCTCCTCGCCACTGGCCGGTTTTGAGGTGGCGGCCGGCAGCCGTCTCTTCCGCGGCGCCCTCACCGCGATGCCCGCGGCCTTCAGATAGCCGCTCGCGGTCTCCCGCCGGACGTGGACAGCCTCTTCGATTTCTCGCAGCGACCAGCCAAGCTGGCCGAGCGTCAGTACCTGCTGCTTCTTGTCGTCGCCCAAGACGTTCACCTCGGCGCGGGACCACGGTCCCTTCGCGTTCGTCAACGTCCTGGATCCGGCTGCTACGACTGGCCGGTTTTCAGGTGTCCCTCACGGGCCGGTTTTGGGTGTCCCCCGATGTCCGTTCCCCGCCTGTCGGTTCACGGTCAGGTAGCCCTTGGGGCGAACCCTTGCTGGAACGTTCTTGTCGCGGCCCGATGGAGGATCCCGCGAGGGTTCGAGTGCATCTCGTCAGAGCCAGGACGGTTGTTACTATCAGCAGTCCAGCCGGTACGTTCGAGGCGTTCACCGCGGACGTCTGTTCGGCCGATCTGAACACGTGAACGGAAGGCGGCGCTGCGTCCGAGACGATCGCCGCTCGTCACCGTATCGAGTTCCGCATCCGACGGTACGAGCCGGAAGCGGACAGGATGGGCTGATCATTCGGAGCTGTAGCGGCGCCCGCAAGATCGGTCGCCACGCCACCTCCCGCGGCGGCGTCACACTGTCGTGTTACGTGCCACCTGTAAGGTTTCGTTACACCCCACCGCCCGGCCGCGTCACAGCCTCGCAGAACCCGCTGCTGCGCACGGCATGTGGGCTGCAGCGCTGCTTGGGCATGTCGCGTCTCCGAGACCTCGCGCGCTTGAACGAGCTGGTTGGCGCGAATTCGATCGTCGTCGTGCATGGGGCGATGGGGGTCGGGACGACGACCCTGGTACGGGAAGGACTCGGCGAGGCCGTGTGGATCGACCTCGGCGGCGTTGATCGGGGAACCGCGATCGCCGAGGAGACCGCGCGCCGGCTCGGAGGCGACGATCCCGTCGACGGCCCTGGCCCGGAGATCAGCAGGATGCTGGCGCGCGCGGGCGCGACGGTCGTCTGGGACCATGCGTCGGCAGCCGCGATGGACATCGTCGCGACCCTCGGGGATATCGCCCCGGGACGCCTCGTGGTCGTCGCACGTACGCGGCCGCCGCAACACGTCGCCGCGCTGGAGATCCTCCCGCTTGACGATGACGCCATGCGCGAGCTCGTGCACGACCTCGACTCGCGACACCGCCCCTTGCACGAGGAGATCGCGAGCATCGCGCGCGGTAACCCGAGGATCGCCGAGCTCGTGCTGCAGGCCGCGCGCCGCCACGTGCGCGCGATCGCCAGCGAGGTGGCGTCGCACCTCGTCCAGGACTGCGACGTGGGGCGAGCGATCGCGTTCCTTCGCGACTCCGCGCCGGCGCCGGCATCGTCCATCCCGATCGCCGCGATCGAGGCCTTCGTGCATGACGGCGACCTGGTGCGCGCGACGAGCGAGCTCGTTCGCGCCGGCGCGGGGACCGTCGCACCCGCGGTGATCCAGGTCGCGGCGGCCGCGCTGCCCGCGCTGCGTGGCGATCCAGAACGCTCGCGCCAGCTGCTTCGCGAGCTCGAGGTGCCGCCGGAGAGCGAGGGAGATCGTGCCGCTGCCGTGGTGATGTCGTACCTGTGCGAGGAGCGCTACGTACGTGCGATCGCGGCGGCGCGGCGCGCCCGGCGTGCGTACGTCGCGGTGGATGCGCGCCGGTTCGGGACGCTCGTCGACGTCGCGGAGGTGATCGCACTGCTCGAGTCCGATCGGGTCGACGATGCCCGCGCGCTGGCTCGCAGTGCCTCGTGCGACTTCGCCGCCGCCGGTCCGCTCGAACCACTCGGACGCGATGTCGGCGCGCTCTTCCAGGCCGCGATCTGCGGGCGGTACGGTGACCTCGCGACCTACCTCCGCCTCGTCGAGCCGGTCATGGCATCCCTCGAGCGTCGCGGCGATCGTGCGCCGCATGCGGTCGCGGCGCGCTACGTCGCGCGCGCGTGCATCGGCCTCGGTCGGCTCGACGACGCCGAGCGATACCTGCGCAGCGCCGCGGCGATCGGCGCGCAGCCGGGCATGGCGGCGCTGCTGTCGTTCACCGATCGCGACCGCGCGGCGCTCGACCTCGCGCGCGGAGACGTCGAGGGTGCACGCCACCGCCTCGCCGCCGCGCTCGAGCGTACACCTGCCAACCCATACCTCCAGATCGATGCGTGGGCCGTGAACGCCGAGGCCGACGCTGTCCTGCCGCCAGCCTGCACGGTGCACGACGCCACGCGCGCCTACGCGTCGCTGCGTGGGGCCGAGCGGGCGTTGCGCCGGGGCGACCACGAGCTCGCCGCGCGCGAAGCCGTTGCGGCGGAACGCTGGTACGCCTCAGCCGGCTTGCGCCTCGAGCTCGCGCGCGCGGGCGTCGCCAGCGCGGAGGCGTACCTGCACCTCGGCGATCACGCACGCTGCAGTGACGCGCTGGATCGCAGCCTCACGCTGTCGCTGCGCCACGGCTACCGCCTGGTCGCGACGGCGGCATCGCTCGTGGCCGCGGCACTCGCCGATCGCACCGGCGGCCTCACCGCGTACACGTCCGCGCTCGCGCGGGCACTCGAGCAGGCGGGCCCGCTCGTCGACGATGCTCTCGCGCGCGCGTGTCGCCGGCTCGACCTCGCTGCGACGGCGGATCCGGCGTGCGGCGCGCCGTTCGCGCGGCTCGTCGACCGGCTCGGGCTCGCGAGACCCGCAGCCCAGCTCGTCACGATCGGCGGACGCGCCTTCGTGACCGACGGGCAGGAGCGACTCGCGCAGCCGTACGATCTCCTCGTCGATCTCGCCGACGCCGATATCGAGGTCGATGGCGTGCGGCGTGCGTGCCCTGACATTCCGTTGCGGATCCTCGGGTGCATGGCCGCCGCCGGGCCCGACGGCGTCAGCATGGAGAGGCTCTACCTCGATGTGTGGCGCGGCCGCAGCTACGAGCCGCTGCGCCATCGCAACAGCATCTACGTGGCGCTCCAGCGGACGCGCGCGCTACTCCAGCACTTGCTCGGCAGTGATGCCATCGAGCGGATCTCGGATGCGTCGTATCGGTTGGTGCCGAGCATCACCGTCGCGATCCGTCATCAGGGACCTGGTGGGATGGCGGACGCCGCCGCGTGCGGCTGATCGCGGAGCTCGAGCACGACGCCGGCGACCGGCGCGGTCACCCCGAGCTCGGTCGCCCCGTCGCCGACGCGCACGGCGACGACCTGGACATGCTCGCCTGCCGTGAAGCCCGACAGCGAGAATCGCCCGCGCGCATCCGTCACCGCGCGCACGCTGGCGGCGCGGCCGGATCCCCAGACCTCGACGCCCGCCAGCGGCACACCATCGCCGACGACGGTGCCGTGGACCGCCATCGCGGGCACGAGACGGAGCTCGCCGAGCGAGACCTCGGGGGCCCTGACGACCACCGGCGCCACCGTGGTGGTGGCGGCGTCATCGTGGCGAACCAGCACGCTGTACGTCCCGTCCTCGAGCCCGGCGAACGCAAACCGACCGTGCTCGTCCGACGTGGTCGCGGCGCGCACGGGAAGAGCGGTCTCGTCGAAACGCTCCACCTCGATGTGGGCGTTCGCGAGCGATCCGCGATCGTCCATGCGGACCTGCCCGGTGAGCCGGCCACCCATCGCGACGGTGATCACGCACGGCATCGTCGATGCACAACGACCGCTGCCGATCCGACCGTCGTCGACGCGTGCCGTGATCGCGACGTCGGACTCCGTCGAAGCGTACGGGAGATCGAACGCTCCATCCGCCGTCGTCGTGGTCCACGCGTCGGTCGCAGTGCTGATCCGCGCGAACGCGACGGGACCGCCCGTGGCGTCGTGGACGCGCCCGCGGAGGCGCGCGAGCGGCGACAGCGCGGCGTTGACCCGGCGCGCCTTGCCCGATCGCAGCTCGACGTCGATCGCGCGCACGGCGTGACCGCGATGTGACAGCACGACCGTGGCCTTGCCCGAGCGGAGCAGCGGCAACCGGAACCGACCCTGCTCGTCCGTGAAGGCGAGCGGAGGTGCGAGCTCCTGATCGAGCTCCGTCACCACCATGCCGCCGGACCGATGCCGGCGTTGCACCTCGACGGCCACGCCCGCGAGAGGTCGTCGCGTGCTCTCGTCGCGCACGGTTCCGGTGAGGGACGCCGCCGCGCGCACCGTGATCGCGAGCTCGCCATGGTCGGCGGTGGCGAATGCGCTGCCGACCGCGTCACCGGCCGCGGCACGGATGAACAGCTCGCCTGTCGCGACGCCGTCGATCCGGAACGCCCCGTCGCTCGCCGCGCGAGCGGACACACCGTCCACCGCCACCCAGGCGTGGCCGGCAGGCCGACCGCCGACATCGCGGACGCGACCCTCGACCGTGCGGCCGCGCGCGAGCCGCAGCGCGAGGGGACGCGCCGCCTCGAGGTCCGTCACCAGCACCGCGAAGCCGGGTGCGCTCACCGTCACGACGACGCGCCCGGACGGCGCGTCGCGGACCTCGAACCGCCCGTCGCCGACGGTGATCGCCTGCGTCGCGGTGACGCCGATGCCCGTCTGCGGACTCGCGACCACGACGCGGGCACCCGCGAGCGGCGCGCCTCGATCATCGACGACACGACCCGCGACCGTCGCCGTGCGCACGAGGTGGAGGGAACCGAGATCGAGGATCTGCCCCACGTAGGGACCGGACTCGATCCACAGCGGGGCAAAGCCGTCCGCGCGTGCCTCGACGACGAAGCCGGTGCGCGGCACCCGCACCCGGAAGCTTCCATCTGTCGAGGTTCGTCCCGTGACGACGCGGCGCTGACCGCGCAGCTCACCGCCGACCACGCTGCGCGGCACCGCAGCCGTCCACACGGTGACGGTGCCACCCGCGATCGGCTGCCCCGAGGTCGTCGTCACGCGTCCGGATCCTTCTGCGTGCTCGTCGGAGTGCGAGCACGCGAGGATGCCGGTGAGCACGATGGCGATCACCGCGACGTGACGGAACGACATCGTCATGCGCTCAGAGCGGGTTCGGCATGCACTTCGACGACCAGTCCTTGACCCTCCCGTCGACGTGCGCGCGCGCCGTCACGCAAAATCTCGCCGGCTGGCCCACGGTGCTGAAGCCGCGCTTCGGTGGCGCGCAGTACGAGGCGTCCCTGCAGTACTTCGTGCGTCCGGGGAGGGTGTTGGCAGCCTTGACCCCGTCGTAGTCGGCGTGAAGGTGCTTGACGCGGCGGCTGCAGCTTGCGACGCCGTGCATCCACACGGTCTCCGAGCCGTCGACCCAGATGTACGGGTAGGCCTCGCACGTCACTGCCGCGCGCTGACGGTCTTCGTCCGACGCAGCGTCGAGATCTGCGGGCTCGTCCGTGAAGGTACCGTCCGTGCCGGCGAGGTCATCGAGATCCGTCGTCTCGGTCTCCGTCTCCTCACCAACGACACACGCCGTCATCGACGCTGCGAGCACGAGCAGACCCGCCATCATGTAGTTCGAGCTGGTACGCATAACTAGATCTCCTGTGACTTCGACTCGCGTGCCGGGTACGCACCATGCGGTCCATGCCGCGAGCTCGGCGCCAGGAATGCCGCAGAACGGCGGCGATTGCGTCTTACATCGTGTTTCATGATCGTGATGCAGCAGCTTCACGTGCTCCGCCATTCGTTCGGCACGCACGCGGCGCGGTTCGGCGTGAACCCATGGCAGCTGATGGAGTGATGGGACACAAGCGCATCGATGAAACGATGGGCTACGAGCCGATCCGACCGCGAGAATGCTCGCGATGCTCGCGGCAAGGTCAGCTGGGCCCAGACTGGGCCCGAGCCTGCTATCACAGCCAGAATCCTTACGAATTCGGCCAGTTAGATAGAGCGGGAGAAGGGATTCGAACCCTCGACGTCAACCTTGGCAAAACGTTTTCGGCCTCGTGATCCTCGATGGTTCGCGAGGTTGAAAGTGCAGCAAGGTGCACCTCGGAGCACGTCGGTGGTGTGAAGTGGTGTGGGCTGGTTTCGCGCGGTTGCGCGCCTTCAAGAAGAGCCTTCTGCCTGGGGGCACGGAGTCGAGCGAGAAGGGCGTCATGCTCGACGGTCTGCATGGACACGTCGACGAGCGCGGTCAATGGCACGTTGCCGGCGGGAACACCCACTTTTCGAAGGTCACTGATGTGAGCTTGAAGCGATGGTGCTCGTCGCGTTCCGAGTTGTCATGGGGTCGCGCTAGGCTGTCTCATGGGTCGCGCTGCGCTCAAGTGTCTCGCCGAATCTGTCCTTGCGTCGAAGAGCGCTCAGGCAGACGGCTTTGCGTCATTATCAGATGACGAACTTCGAGACGCGCTCGCGACATACCGCGAGCAAGTAACCCGCGAGGGCTTCACTATCGCCAAGGGGCTTGGTGTCGCGGTCAGCGCTCGCGAGGGGATGCGCGCAACGGAGAACGCAGTCAAGCGCAGCGTTCTCTACTTCGACGATGTGTTGCTGCCAGACCCTGTCTTTTCGGTGACCGAATGGACGCGCGCGCGGCAAAGGATGCCGCGCGAAGATGACGCAGCTCCGCGCGACCGAATCGTTCGTGCCGTTAGATACATGCAGGCGCTGGCACCGCTGGTGAGGATCGGGCGGTGATTGGCGTCAATTACTTTTGCCGGCTGGCGACAACTATTCTTGCCGGTCCGACGGGTGATTCACGCGGGGTGGATCTCGGTGGGGTAGTTGTCGTCGCGGGGTGATGTAGTTGTCGTTGGGTTGTAAGCGCTGTGTGAACCCCACATGGCGGTAGCCCAGCCGGCCGTCGTAGCGCCGGGTGCTCAGCCAGCGGAGGTCGACGCGGGCGGCGGCGGCGGGACTGTGATGTGGGACAGCGGCAGAGCG
>JALZOI010000931.1 GCA_030857245.1 Myxococcota bacterium | reverse complement strand
AGGCCGAGCTCGCCGCGCTGGTCGCGAGCGCACCCGCGGGCTGCGTGCGCCGGCACACCCGCTCCGCGCTCGCCCCCGCTCCCGCCACGACACCGGCGCGCTTCCCGGTGGTGGTGTTCTCGCACTGCCACGCGTGCACCCGCTACGACATGGCGGAGATCAGCGAGCGGCTCGCGAGCCACGGCATCGTGGTGGCCGCGCCCGATCACCTCCGCAACACGCTGTGGGATCAGCGGGCGGGCTCGACGGTCGTGCCCGGCCCGAGCTTCCTGCAGGTCCGTGCGAGCGACATCTCGAGCGTGCTCGACCGGCTGCTCGATCCCGCGGCGCCGGAGCTGCCCGTCGAGCTACGCGGCCGGATCGATGGTGCGCGTGCCGGTGTCATGGGCCACAGCTTCGGTGGCGCGACGACCGGCCGCGTGGTGGTGACCGACGATCGCTTCGTCGCGGCGATGTCGGTCGCCGCGCCGATCAATCCGTTCCTCGTCGTCGACCTCGACGCGGTGCGGGTGCCGTACCTCTTCGTCCTCGCTCAGGAGGACAACAGCATCACCGAGCTCGGCAACTACGTGCTGCGCAAGAACTACGAGCGCGTCGAGGTCCCGGCGTGGCTCGTCGAGCTCCACGATGCCGGCCACTGGTCGCCGTCGGATCTGTGCGGGCTCGTGGCGCTGTTCGCGGCCGGCTGTGGCGCGGGCGAGCGACAGACCGCGCCCGGCGAGCCCTTCACGTACGTCGACCCGGCGATCGCGCGCGAGCGCACCGCCGATGCGGCAGCCGGCTTCTTCGCCCGCTTCCTGCTCGATGATCCCGCCGGCACCGCCTTCGTCGACCGCCTCGGCGAGCCCGGCCTCGTCACCGTGACGAGCCACGCGGCGGAGTGAGATCAGGTCAGCGGGCCGTCGGGGCTGGGCTGCGTCGGGCAGCCATCGCCACCGTCGTCGCAATCCGTCGTCGGCGGCGGCGGCGGGCACGTACCGTTGCAGTCCTCGTCGGGGTTGCCGGCATCGGGCCCGCAGCTCCCGTCCTCGCACTCACCACAGAAGTCGACGTTCGAGATCGCGTTCGCGCTGTTGCCGCCCGGGTGGAGCCAGGTCTTCGTGCTGCTCGCGTACGTCTTGGTCGCCGCCTTGACGACGTACGAGACGGAGCTCGTGCCATGCAGGGCCACCGAGAAGCCGAGATACTCACCATTCGAGCCGGGCTTCTTCACCCAATCGCGGAAGGTGACCGTGCGGGCTCCGAGCACCAGCTTGGCCCCCTCACGCCCGATCTCACTGCCTTCGATCTTGCACTCGTCGCGGTCGAAGTTACCCTCCGCGGCCTGCGAGCTCTCGCTCGACAGATCGACGCAGGCGGAGGTCAGGAGGGCGGTGAAGGCGAAGCCGATGAAGGTGGAAGGGCGCATGGGGGATCACCCATGGTGCAACGCGGGTGCCGCTACACCTGAAAGGATCTACAGGGGGTTGGCGTGCAGAATTCGGTCGAGGTGGTGAACGGATCCCCGTCCCGTGGTGCAGCCCCCCCCAGGCCACCGGAGTTGCCGGGAGCCCTGGTCGCCCAGCGGGCGTGATACTTCCGGGTCGTGGGCTACTACATGCGGTACTTCGCGGACGGCGTCGTCACGCTCAAGGCGATCCAGAGCGGCCTCAAGCAGGTCGATCCGGGGTTCAAGATCGACGGCGGTGAGCTGTTGCGCGGCACCGAGCTGCTGGGCGAGGTCGAGATCAGCCTCCTCAACAGCGACCTGTTCGGCGAGGACCTCGCTGCGCAGCTCGGCCAGCTCGAGCGCATCGGATCCCCGGCCGCGCACCAGGTCGCCGGCCGGCTGCGCGGGACGCAGTCGATCGTGACCCTCCACGTGCTCGACGGCGAGCGCGACCCCGCGGTGACGTGGGAGCTGCTCGGGCCGGTGTGGACGGTGCTCCCATCGATCTCGACGGGGCTCACGCAGTCCGACGGCCAGGGCTTCTATGATGGCTCGCAGCTCGTCGTCCCGCTGAGCTAGCCGGCACCGGCCGCGCCACCGAGCCACGGGCTCCGGTACACGGTCTCGGGATCGCCGGCTGCCGTCGCCGTGATCAGCTCGAAGCGAACGCGCGCCCGCACGCCGTCGTCGTCGACCTCCACGATCCCGAGGTTGAGGCCGCCGTACGGGTTCGCGTCGGGCTCGCCCGGCGCCGCGGCGATCGGGCTGACGTGGGCGGTGCGATCGTCACAGCCGAGGGATCGCTGCGTGTGCGGCACCAGCCGGTAGATCGTCGCCGCGAGCGGATCCAGCTGGTTGGTCAGAGCGCTCGCGGTGAACTGGTGAAACACCGGACCGTGATCCCACGCGAGCTCGAACGCGGTGCCGACGTGGATGTCGCCGCTCGCGAGCACGACGTGCTGGTGCGGATGCTGCTCGACGTGCTCGAGCAGGATCCGCACCACCCGATCGCGATCCTCCAGCGCCTGCGGGTAGCTCCAGCGATCGGCGCCATCGTGCGAGCTCGTCAGCAGCGCGGCCGCCGACGCGAACCACGTCGGCACGTACGCGATCGGGACCGAGAC
>JALZOI010000930.1 GCA_030857245.1 Myxococcota bacterium | reverse complement strand
CGGCGTCGGTATGACCGGCGAGGGACCGGACGACCTTGCCCGAGCCGACGTCGAAGACCTTGACGGTCTTGTCGGCCGAGGCGGTGTGGACCTGCGAGCCGTTGGGATGCACGGCCACCCCGAAGATGGGCCCCGCGTGCGCCCGCCGATCGGCACCCGCACCCTCTCCGGCCGCCCGCCGGAACCGCCCATCGGCGTGCACCACGCCGCGGGGCAGGCCCTGCGGAAACCGCGCCCACGCCGCGAGCTTCGACCACGGGTCGTCGGGATACTCGAGGCGGACGTGGCGGCTCTCGATCGCCGCGATCGTGCCGGCGGTGAGCACCCAGACCGGAAAGCTCAGCACCGCGAAGAAACCATGGCTGACGGTGGACAGCGATCCCAGCAAGCCCCACGCGCCGAAGCCGCTCTCGCTGTCGTACGTGTAGAGCTGCGCGCGCGCGACCTCCGCCGTCGGCACGTAGGTCAGCGTCTCGCCGCGCGGGCCCCACACGAGGAGGTGCAGCCGGTCCCCATCGATGGAGATCAGCTCGCCCTGCACGATCGCGCCGGCGCGGCTCGTCGCGACGATCCAGCCTCCATGGCCGCGGCGCGCGGTGGCGTCGAGCGTCGGCTCGCGCGGATCGGGGTTGCTGATGCACGCCCCGAGCAGCGCGATCACGACGACGCTATGGATGCGCATACCGGCTCCCCCAGAACTGCGCCTCGGCGGTGGGCTCGTGCTGCTTGTACAGCGGTGCGAGGTCGCGCAGGGCCTGCGCGGGATTCACGAGCATCTGCAACGCGGCGGCGGGGCGCTCCTCGCGCATCCACTCGCGCCGCATCCACTCGAGGTAGTAGCCGCGACTGTCGAGGAACAGCTCGTGATCGTCGCCCGGCGGCAGCACGTACTCGAAGTCGTACGCATCGCCCGGCAGCGTGACGATCGGGAACCGCGTCGCGGCGACCCGGCCCTTGCCATACTCCGCGCCGAGCGTGCCGCGGATCCGGGTCGGCGCGATCCGCGTCGGCTGCGCCTCGCCGGCGAGGGTCGCCAGCCCGACGTGATCGATGCGCCAGCCGCCCTGCGGCAGCACGAGCCGGATCCGGGTCGGGGCATCGGCCCGGAGCACGCCGGCGGGCAGCGGTACGAGGTGGACGTCGGTCGCGAGCGGCCCGGTCTCCGAGGTCTCGCCGATCGTGTGCCACGCCCCGGCGCGCTCGACCTGCACCTCGATCGAGCCGACCAGCTGCTGCAGCGCGCGGCCGCTGCCCTGCGCCCCGAGGACGCCGCGCTCGAGCGCCGCGAGCCACGTCCCGGCGGTCGTGCCGAGGTAGGCGAGGCCCTGGTAGATCAGGAACGTGGTGACGAGGCTCTGCCGCGACGCGATCACGATGCCGGCAGCGGGGCCCGCTCCCGGCGCGGCGGCCGGCGCGCCCATGGGGAGGGGCGCGAACTCGAGCTCGATCGTCTCGCGCGCCGCCAGGTCGTGGGCATCGGTGAGGCTCGTCCGCTCGTCGCTGTCGATCGCGCGCAGCCGGTCGAGGCACGAGCCCTCGGGCCCCGTGCACGCCCGCGGCGCGTGCACCGCCGTCGCGAGCCACAGCCGGTCCTCGGTGGCGATCACCCGGCCTCCCGGGGGGCGCCGGACCGCGAGCAGATCGGCCTGCTTGACGACGTGGGTCTCGTACGCCTCGTTCGTCATCCGCACGGTCGCGCGGCCGCCCCGGCCCGTCGTGTGCCAGAGCGCATCGACGTCGTTGCGCTCGAGCGACGGCGAGATCGCGTCGGAGAAGCCCTCCGCTTGCAGCACGGTCCGCCCATCGTCGGCGACGGCGTAGAACGTCGGGCACGAGCCGAAGCACGCCTTGGGATTGGTGAGGCACGCGACCGTGACGGCGACCGAGATCCCCGTGACCACCGCGAGCGCGGCGACGCCCGGAGACGTCACGACGGTGTTCGTCTCGAACAGCGCCACGTCGTCGATGTGCACGCGGTGGACTCGCTCGGCGACGTCCTGGCGCTCCGGCCCCTGGAGCTCGCCGGTGCCGGAGATCGTGCGCGTCGCCTCGTCGATCCGCCACGCCGACAGCACGTAGAGATCGCCGTTGCGCATGTGCGCCTTGAGGAACGGCGCCCCGAGATCGACGGTCTGCAGCGTCGGCCCGGTCTTGCGATCGATCCGCTGCACGCAGCCCGTCCCGAGGATCATCGCCATCGCGGCGACCGCCATCTGCTGCCTGGCCATGTCCCTGTGTAGCTGAACTCCCCGCGCCTCGCGTGCGGCGCGTCCGGGCAAATATCGGTTGCAACGCTCCGGCTGCCGGGGTTGTCTCCTGCCTGCCGTGATCCGCCGTCATGTCCAGGCCGCGCTCGCCGCGGGCATCACCGCCGGCGAGGACGACGCCGCGCGCGCGGCGCTCCGGTCGACCGACTGGGTGCTGCGGGGGCGGGCCAAGCGCCGGCTCGAGCGCAGCCTGATCGACGGCGCGCTCGCGACGAACGAGTACGGCGGCTTCCACGATGCCGAGGCCGCGCGCCACGTCATGCGGGTCGCGGCGCTCGGCCTCGCGA
>JALZOI010000300.1 GCA_030857245.1 Myxococcota bacterium | reverse complement strand
GCATCCTTCGCACCGCCGGTGCCGTCGCGATGGATCACCGCGAGCGTCGCGCAGCTGGCGGCGTGACCGGCCTCGCACTGCGCGGCGCACTCGGCGGCGTCGGAGGGCGCGCACTGGTGCGGCTTGTCGAGCCCGACGCACGCACCGTCCGCCATCGCGAAGCCCGGGGCGCACGTCGCCACCGCGAGATCCGGCGTGACGCTCGCCGCCACGCCGATCGGCTCGATCTCGATCCGCACGACCGCACCGCACTGATCCGGCGGCACCTTGCCGTCGGGCTTGGAGGTGGCGCACGACTCGACGTCGCCATCCTGGGCGTGGATCTTCGTCGAGCTCGTCGAGCCGGCCTTCGCGCCCTTGCCGAGGACCGACGCCGAGGCGGCGAGCTCGGCGCGTGAGCCGGCCGCCACCGTGAACGCACCGACCGTCGCGGCGCGCACGAAGTGGGTCGCGCCCTCGCAGCCGCCGTCGAGCTCGGTGCGGCTCGCCTGCTTCTTCGCCGAGGAGCGCTTGCCCACCATCACGAGCTGCGCGAGCACGGCGCTGTCGCGCGCGAGCTTGCCGCCGACGTCGCTCAGCCACGTCAGCCCGCCGACCGGCAGGTTCGCGGCGACCTCGTCGCTCGTCGTCATCTCGATCTTCTTCTCGCGCCGCGTCGTGCCGATGTAGCCGTACGTACCGACGATCGAGCACGCCGGCACGAGCTTCGCGCTCCGGCAGTCGTACGCGAGCACGGCGACGCCTTCCTTCATCGCGACCTCGAGGTCACCGCGCGCCTCGGGGCTCCAGTCCACGACCATGAGGTCGTGACGTGCCGGCGTCTTGCATGCCTCGATCGTGGGGCCTCGCATGCCGGGATCCGCTCCGGCAACGGTGGGAACGGTGGGCTGCACCGTCTGCGCAGGCGTGGAGCCCGGGCAGCCGGAGACCAGCACGACGAGCAGGACACCCGCGAAGCGCATCAGCATGCGCTGTCGTAACACGGGGCGCCCGCGGATCAGCCCGGCTTGCCGTCGACGCGCGGTGCGAGGTAGATCACGCCGACGCTCGCCACCCACGGTGCGAACGCGACGAGCCACGCCCCCGCGGCGATCGCGAACCAGGCATGGGGATCGCTCGTGAGCTCGCCGACGATCCGGGCGATCGCCACGACCTGGAGCGCGCCGAACGTGAACCACGCGATCCGCGGCATCACGAGCGGACGCCCCGAGTGCCCCTGGGTGACGCGCGTGACCATCGCCACGAGCACGCTGCCGAAGAACCCGACGAACAGCGCGTGCGCCGGGGCGCGCCCGAGCACGTGCGCGCCGGTCGCGGTGAACGCCACGCTATCGGTGGTGTAGAGCGCCATCGCGATCGGGAGCCACGCGAGCCCGACGAACAGCACGCCGAGGAGCCCGGGCCTGGGACCGCGCGGCCACCAGCGCCACCACGCGAGCGAGGTCAGCCCGAGCAGCGCGGCGTCGGGGATCCACAGCAGCGTGGGCGCGTGCGCGAGATCGAGCCCGAGGCGCAGCGCGGCGGCGGCCCACACCGCGGCGAGCAACCACAGCGGGCGCCACGGCTGGTAGCGCGCGACCGCACCGCCTGCGAAGAACGGGAACATCCGGTGCGCGATCGTGAAGTAGAGCGGCAGCAGCACCCCGAACGTGCCGAGCTTGATGCTGATCGGCGCCCACCGCATGGCGGCGCCGCGCGCGAACGCGCCGAACGCGACGAGTCCGACGAGGCCGATCACGAGCGCCGCGAAGCACGACCGCGCGTGCCACGTCGTGCCCTCCTCGCGCCACAGCATCGGCGCGAGCGCCGCGAGCCCCGCGACCCACCCGACGAGCGTCAGCGCGATGCCGAGCTGGAGCGCGAGCGGCGAGCCGAGCGCGCCGACGAGCGTCGCGAGCTGGCCCGCGATCAGCGCGAGGCCCACCGGCACGAAGCGGGAGCGCGCGAGCTCGGGCTGCTTCATCCACTTCGGAAACGTGGTGAGCAGGAAGCCGAAGATGAAGCTCGGCAGCATCTGGTACTGCATGACGAACGCGTGGAGCCAGCCGGGATAGAGCGGGGGGGACGGCAGCGTGAGCGCGCCGGGCCAGCGCAGCCCCGCCGACCAGGCGGCCCACCACGCCATCGCGAGCATGACGTTGACGACACCGGCGAAGAACATCAGCCGGTGCGGGGCGGTGCCGAGGCGAGCGGGCGACAGGCCGCCGGGTGCCGGCTGCCGGGGATCGGGGGCATCGCTCATGCGGTCGTAGTACCGCCGCGCGCCCTGGACGCACAGCGCGAGTACGGCCTCGCTGAGGGCCGCGACATCGTGGCGCTGGCTGCGCATCGTCGACGGTGCGCGTCGGGCGCGGCGCGCGGGAGCACGCGCAAGCGGTGCAGCGCTCGTGCAGAATCTGCCCGTCACTCCATTGGCAGATCGATCGCAGTCGGGAATGCTGTCGCGCATGCGGAGCACCTGGGTCTGGCTCGCGGCCGCACTGACGTCCCACGCTTGTGGGGGCCCTCGATCGGCCGCGCCTCCGGTGGTGCTGCGCGAGGTGCCCCGCACCGAGCTCCGCGCCGTCGCGGACTTCGCCGTGATCTCGGATCGGACGGCTCGATCGCAGGCGCTGTTCCTCGAGGCGAGTCGCGTCCTGCTCCACCCGCGCTGCGTGAACTGCCATCCCGACGGCGACGTGCCGCACCAGGGCATGCAGCTGCAGCTGCACGATCCGCCGGTGCTCCGCGGCCCCCAGGATGCCGGCGTCGTCGGCATGCAGTGCTCGTCGTGCCACCAGGATCGCAACCAGCCGCTGAGCCGGTTGCCAGGTGCCCCGAACTGGCACCTCGCGCCGATCGAGATGGCGTGGGTCGGCAAGACGCCCGGCTACATCTGCCGGCAGCTCAAGGATCCGGCGCGCAACGGCAAGAAGACGCTCGCGCAGATCGTCGAGCACAACGCCCACGACGAGCTCGTCGGCTGGGGCTGGGCCCCGGGGGCCGACCGCGAGCCCGCCCCGGGAACGCAGCAACAGTTCGGCGCGATCGTGGCGGCGTGGGTCGAGACCGGCGCCGCGTGTCCACCCGAGGAGAAGTCGCGATGAAGATCCGCGTCAATGGTGTCGAGCGCACGCTCGAGGTCGATCCGGACATGCCGCTGCTGTGGGCGCTGCGCGACGTCCTCGGCCTCACCGGCACGAAGTACGGGTGCGGCGAGGCGCTGTGCGGCACGTGCACCGTGCACCTCGACGGCGAGCCGGTGCGGTCGTGCGTGACGCCGATGCGCCGCGTCGATGGCCATGCGGTCACGACGATCGAGGGGCTGTCACCCGACGGTCAGCATCCGCTCCAGCAGGCCTGGATCGAGCTCCGCGTCCCGCAGTGCGGCTACTGCCAGGCCGGGCAGATCATGACGGCGGCCGCGCTCCTGAAGGCCAAGCCGCAGCCGACCGACGCTGACATCGACGCGTCGATGACGGGGAACCTGTGCCGCTGCGGGACGTACCCGCGGATCCGCGCGGCGATCCGCAAGGTCGCCGGCCTCCCCGCGGGCACCGAGCCGGGCGCCGACCGCGGAGCCAAGCGATGAGCGGCCCGGTCCTCGTCACGCGACGCTCGTTCCTCATCGGGCTCAACCTCACCGTCGGCGGGCTCGCGCTCGGGCTCTATCCCGCGCTCGCCAGCGCCAACGAGCCGAGCGGCCGCGCGGGCCCGGCCCCCCGTCCTGCCTCGGAGGCCGAGGAGCAGGCCGCGCCGGGCCTCAACCCGAACGTGCTCGTCCACATCGCCGCCGATGGCACGACGACCATCGTCTGCCATCGCTCGGAGATGGGGCAGGGCGTCCGCAGCACGATCCCGGTGCTGATCGCCGACGAGCTCGGCGCCGATCTCGCGCGCGTCGTCGTGCGCCAGGCCGTCGGTGACAAGAAGTACGGCGACCAGAACACCGACGGCTCGACGAGCATCCGCAAGTTCTACGTCGAGCTCCGCCAGGCCGGCGCGGCCGCGCGGATGATGCTGATCAGCGCCGCCGCCAAGCGCTGGAAGGTCAAGCCCGATACCTGCACCACGCGCAACCACGAGGTCGTGCACGTGCCGACCCGGCGCGCGCTCGCGTTCGGCACGCTGGTACCGGCCGCGGCGAAGCTGCCGGTGCCGAAGCCCGCCGCCATCGTGCTGCGGCCCGTGACGGAGCTGACCCACGTCGCCAGCGCGAGCTTGCCGCTGCTCGACGGGCCGGCCTACGTCGACGGCTCCGCGGTGTACGGCGCCGACGTGACGCTGCCGGGCATGGTGATCGCGGTGATCGCGCGGCCCCCGGTCGTCGGCGGCAGCGTCGTGCGCCACGACGCGAGTCGCGCGCTCGCGGTCCCCGGCGTCAAGCGGGTGGTCGCGATGCCGGCACCGAGGGCGCCCTTCATGTT
This sequence comes from Myxococcota bacterium, assembly GCA_030857245.1. Classification (GTDB taxonomy): domain Bacteria; phylum Myxococcota_A; class Polyangia; order Haliangiales; family Haliangiaceae; genus JABFXX01. The sequence goes on along the minus strand of JALZOI010000300.1, from coordinate 3,995 downwards.
CCAGCCGTGGGGCGGGATCGCCGTGATCGCGGACTCGACGTGGGCCGCGCTCAAGGGCCGCGCCGCGCTCGACATCACGTGGGACGACGGCCCGAACGCGAGCTACGACTCGGTCGCGTACCGCGAGCAGCTGCTCGCATCGGTGCGCGCCCCCGGGACGCCGCTGCGCACCCTCGGCGATGTCGACGCGGCGCTCGGCAAGGCCGCGAAGGTCGTCGAGGCCGAGTACCTGATCCCGCACCTCGCCCACCTGCCGATGGAGCCACCGGCTGCGCTCGCGCGCTTCGTCGACGGGCGCGCCGAGATCTGGGCGCCGACCCAGCACCCGCAGGCCGCGCGCACCGAGGTCGCTCGCGTGCTCGGCATCGGCGAGGACAAGGTCACCGTCAACGTCACGCTGCTCGGCGGCGGGTTCGGCCGCAAGTCGAAGGCGGACTTCCCGTCGGAGGCCGCGTTCCTCGCCCGCGAGCTCGGGGTCCCCGTCCGCGTGCAGTGGACGCGCGAGGACGACATCCACCACGGCTACTACAACGCGGTCAACGCGCAGCGCCTGCGCGCCGGCCTCGACGAGCGCGGCAAGGTGACGGCCTGGCACCACCGCACCGCATTCACGCCGATCAAGAGCACGTTCGTCGCGGGCGCCGACACGCCCGAGGCCACGGACCTGCAGCAAGGCGTGCTCGATGTCGCGCTCGATGTCCCGAACATCCGCGCCGAGGCGTGCCGCGCTCCGGTCCATGCGCGCATCGGGTGGTATCGCTCGGTCTACAACATCTTCCACGCGTTCGCGGTCGGCTCGTTCATCGACGAGCTCGCGGTCGCGCGCGGGATGGATCCCCGGGAGACCTGGCTCGACGTGATCGGACCGGCGCGCCGACTCGGCCTCGCCGACCTCGGGATCGCGAAGCTGCCGAACTATGGCGAGTCGCTCGATCGCCACCCCGTCGACGCCGGGCGGCTGCGCACCGTGATCGAGCGGGTCACCGCGTCCGCGCGGTGGGCGGATCGCAAGCGCGCGGGCCGGGCCCTCGGGCTCGCCGCGCACCGCAGCTTCGTCTCGTACACCGCCGTCGTGATCTCGGTGGTGCCCGACCCGCAGCGCAAGCTCCGCATCGACGAGGCGTGGATCGCGATGGACGCGGGCACCGTCGCGAACCAGGACCGCGTCCACGCCCAGCTCGAGGGCAGCGTGATCATGGGCATCAGCAACGCGATGTTCGGCGGGATCACGATGAAGCGCGGCCGCACCGAGCAGTCGAACTTCCGCGACGCCCGGATCGCCCGCATCGGGGACGTTCCCTCCCGGATCCACACCGACCTCGTGCCGAGCGTCGGGCCACCGTGTGGCGTCGGTGAGCCCGGCGTGCCGCCGGTGGGCGCGGCGCTCGCGAATGCCGTGTTCGCGCTCACCGGGCAGCGGATCCGCGAGATCCCGCTCGCGCGCGCACTCGGCATCTGACCGCGGCGAGCGCGGTGCTACTCGTCCTGCTGGTCCTCGAGCCACGTCTCGACGTGCGGGATGCGCGGCACGACGACGGCGTAGACCGCGCACGCGCCGGCGATCAGGAACCCGCCATAGCCGATGACCATCCCGACCGCGGCGACGAACCAGACCGACGCGGCGATCGTCAGGTTCTTCACCTGGTTGCCGATCACAGGTTCATCGCGCGCACTCCAGCGAGCGGCGGCGAGAAGTGCGCGAGCGGGTGCGCGGTAGCGCGCGTGCTGCGGCGCCAGCACACGGCGCGAAGTCGCACGGCGAGCGGCAGGGCCGGGCGAGCCTTCACGCGCGCCGTGAGAGGGCTTGCGCGGGCCCACGATCCCGGTCAGCGCCTGTCGCGGCCGCGGCACGGACGTTGCTGTATCCCCGATCATCATGAACACCATCCTGATCATCGTCCTCATCGTTCTCCTCCTCGGCGGTGGCGGTCTCTTCCTCGGCCGCCGCTAGCTCTGCTCGCCTGGCCCTCGCGCCGCGTCGCCGATCGATACCGCTCGCCGGTCTCTCGGCTCGATGACGGCCGTACCGTTCCGACGCTCGCGTCGGTCGCCTGCCCGCTGACGCGGAGCAGGCTGTTGCGCATTGACCGCGAGCGCTCGGCGCGACCGCGCTCGCCCTCGGCGACCACCGCGATCGCTCGGCGCGTTGCGGCATCGGACCCGGTGCGAGCCGCCGCTGCCACCGCTCCTCACGTCGAGGTGCGTCAGAGCAACGCCGAGCGGAATGGTGTGATGTGTGCGGTGCCGACGCAGCTGAACCGGCGGTCCCCGCGCATCGCGCCTCTGCCAGGCCGCCGTGGGAGCCTGGACCGCTTCTCAGGTCCTTCGGCGGCGCGGCACGCTCGTTGCTCTACCCAGGATCATCATGAACACCATCCTCATCATCGTCCTCATCGTCCTTCTCCTCGGCGGCGGCGGTCTCTTCCTCGGCCGTCGCTAGAGGATGACTTCACAAACCCACCCGCGCCTCGGGCGCGGGCTACCAGGTCGCGAGAGCCGGACTGATCCGGCGCTCGCGACCTTCTTCATTTTCGGTCCTCGAGACAGCCGCGCGGTCGCCTCTGCAGGCGCGGGGCGCCGCTCGGGCGCGCAGCCGGGACCAGCGTGCGCGGTGCGCTGCGCGATCCACCTCGGTGCCACCTGCGTCACCGCCCGTGGCGTCCGCCGTGGCGGCGCCGTCGTGGCATGCCCGTTGCTCTACCCACGATCATCATGACCACGATCCTCATCATCGTTCTCATCGTTCTCCTCCTCGGCGGCGGCGGTATCTTCCTCGGCCGCCGATAGCCCCAACCCGCGCGACTCGTCCGCACTTCACCGTCCACAACCTCCATGGTCGCGAGCATCGGTCCAACCCCGGCGCCCGCGACCATGTTTCGTTTCAGCGAGCTGACGGAGCGCCCGGCGGGGTCGCGGGCATCCCGAGCTCGCGCCGCACCTGCTGGAACGCCGGCGTCCACGCGCTCGCTCGATCGCGGACGACCAGCATGTGCGTCGTGCCGTGCGGGGCGCCCGTCGCGGCGACGTCGCTGACGACGTCGACCATCACGAGCACGTCCTTGCCCTCGCGCGGGACGATGTCCCAGTGCTCGCGGCGGTGCAGCCCGAGCTCGCGGATCGCGGCATCGACGCGGTCGCGCTCGAGCGCGGCCGTGCACACGACGATCTCGCCGCCCGGCGCGAGCACGCGCTGCGCGATGGCGAGGTAGTCCTCGACGCCGCCCCGCACCTCGAACCGGCACGGCAGCGCGTGCGGCTTCGCGGACTCGGTGCCGGTCCCGCGCGGAAAGTACGGCGGCGTCCCGGTGACGAGCGCGAACGGACCGCCGCCGAGCGCGTCGCCCGTGACCTCGCGCAGATCGCCATCGACGATCCGGCAGCGTCCCCCGACGCCGTTGTACGCGATCGAGCGCCGCCCCATCGCCGCGCGATCCGCCTGCGCCTCGATGCCGACGAGCTCGGCGGCCGGCAGCTTCCACGCCACCATCAGCAGCACGCTGCCGAGGCCGCACCCCAGGTCGAGGGCGCGGAGGGCGCGCGCCGGATCCTGGCGGCGGGTGGCGATCCAGGCGGTCACGAGATCATCGAGGCTCCAGCGGTGGCCGTCCTGCTTCTGGAACAGCCGCCAGTCGCCGCTGAGGAAGCACAGATCCTCGTCGGCCTCGGGCTCGAGCTCGGGGCGACCCTGGGACCCGAGCGGCGCCGGGCCGGGCGCGATCCAGCCCGCCGGGCGGCGCGCCGTGCGCACGATCCCGCGACCCGAGGGCTTGGCCATCGCCACGACATGGCATGCCGGCGCGCCCGGTTCAACCACGCTGATCGGCGTGGTACGACGCCGGCATGAGAGCTCACCTCGGCGCGTTCATGATCCTCGGCGGCCTCCTGCTCGGTGCGGCGGGCTGCAAGAAGGAGGAGAAGCAGGCCGCCCCCCCACCCGCCGCCAGCTCACCCGCGGCGACGCCGAGCGTGGACCCGCACCCCGCGCCGGCCGCACC